>DATHLW010000511.1:0-3975 GCA_035487675.1 Mucilaginibacter sp.
TCCCACACGCACACCTGTCGAGGCAAAGCATTTGGATGCACCGTCGACAAATATTACATAGTCTTTCAGCTCAGGGCGTAGGCTAACCGGGTTCACATGTTCGTGCTTACCGAAAGTTAGCTGAGAATAGATCTGATCGTATAATAAATACAGCGGTTTTTCGCCTGCTGCACGGGTTTTATTTTCAGCAATCACAAGGTCGCATATTTCTTCCAGGTCCTTTTTGCTGAACATGGTACCGGTAGGGTTCAACGGAGAGCATAGGGATAACAATGCAGCACCTTTAATATGCGGACGTATATCATCAGCCGTAGGCATAAAATTATGCTCAGGCGTAGTTTGGACGATCACGGCTTCGGCATTCAGCAGGTCGCAGTAATGGTTGTTGTTCCATGATGGTGCAGGGAAAACAACCCTTTCGCCGGGATTAACCACAGCAAGGTAGATAGAATAGATCAGCGGGCGCGAGCCGCCGGAGATCAGTATCTGGGTGGCTTTATAATCTAAATTGTACCGTTCTTTCAAAAAACCAGAAACACTTTCGCGCAGGTTCAGCATACCATCGGCAGGAGGGTAGTTGGTTTGATTTGCGTTGTAAGCCTCAACAATGCCGGCCTTTAATGGTGCTGGTATAGGGTAGATATCCGAGTCGAAATCACCAATGGTGAGGTTGGCAATATTTTGTCCCTGTCTTTTTAACTCGTTGATCTCGCCTGCGATCTTAATAATTTCGGAGCCCCTTAAGTTTTGGGCCAGTTTAGAAACGGTCATTTTTTTGAATGTGCAAATTTTTGATGTGCAAATGTGCGGATTTTAATTTGAAGATTTGGAGATGTGCTGATTTGAAAATGTCAAATTTTAATTACGTTCGGTCATCACCGACATCAACTCAAACTGCTCAGCCAAATGCCTGTACGATAGCAACCTGTCGTTAAAATCCTCAGCAATGGTAACGGCTATGATCTCGTCAACATCATATTCATTAGCAAGGCGGGTCAATTTTATTTTTATTTCCTCAGGTTTGCCGGTGATTATGCGTTTACGGTTATGCATGATGCGCTCCTGCTCGTTTATCGTATAAGTAACATCTTTTATATCCTGGTATCCCACAGGTGATAATCCTTTGCCTTGTTCAAACTGATTAAAGCGGAAGTCCATCAATGCCTGGTGCTGGAATATCTTTTCTTCATCTTCGGAGCTGAAAACAAAAATAGCTACGCTGGCGGCTGATTCGGCTCGGTCCTCTGAAGGTTGGAAACGCTCACGGTAACGGGCCACAGCTTCGGGTCCGCCGATAGGGTTGATGAAATGCGCAAATGACAAACCCATGCCAAAATGGGCAGCAAACAAACCGCTTTCACCACTCGAACTTAACAGCCACATGTCTGGTACTGTCTTTATTTGAGGTATGGCCCTGATCTTAGCTAATGGTGTACCCGGATCGCCCCGGTCGTGAAAATAATTATTCAGGTCATAAAGCTGGTTAACAAAATCCTGCTCCCTGAACTGGTTGGATGGGTTCAGCATGGCAGCAGTAAGACGATCGGTGCCTGGGGCACGTCCCATCCCTAAATCAACACGACCGGGAAACAAGGCCTCCAGCATCCTGAAGTTTTCGGCAACCTTTAGGGCACTATGGTTGGGCATCATCACCCCACCAGAGCCAATACGGATATTTTTGGTCTGACTGCCTAAATAAGCCAGTAAAACTTCTGGAGTTGAACCGGCCAAACTGCCGGTATTATGATGTTCGGATACCCAAAAGCGGGTGTAGCCTAATTGGTCGGTATAGCGGGCAAGCTCGGCGGTTTCCTGTATAGCCTGCTCAGCAGTAACACCTTTACGTACGGGAGATTGGTCCAATACGCTCAGGCGGATATGTTTTGTGTTCATAGATCGATAAAAACACAAAATTACAGAAGGGGTTGTGGACGGAATGTAAAGATTTGGGCCCCTCTCAGTACGAAAGGGGCCCATGCAAAAGGTTTATGATTGGTTAGTATATTTTATTTGACGTTGTAATTGGTGATGGTCTCCAGCTCATAAGGTGCCCCTGAAATACTGGTATCTGTCTCGATCATACCCACGCCTTTAGCCAGGTAAAAATCATAAACAGCAACGCTCTGGAAGCCTGTGCCAAGGTCGTATTGTAGATCAACTTGTGTATGGATCACGTTGGTAAAGGTTTTGCCGTTAACCACTTTAGTGATATTTTTTTCTTTGATGGTATTTACCGTTTGGGCAGGTACACCGTTAATTGAGCCGTTATCGCTCGGGGTTGTCGTCCAGGTATAGCCTGCTGCCTGTGCGTCATTACCCATCTGCAATTCTATTGTTAAACCTGCTACAGAAGCTGCTGTCGCACGTATCGCATAAGCATGGTTGGCAGCATAAAAATATCCTGTACTGGCACCTTTTGCGGTAGAATTACTGTTACCATTATAATAAGTCTTGTTATTAAATACGGTTGTTGCGCCAGTCATGCTAAGCGTTACCTGGCTGGTAGTGCCATTAACTACGTCGTTATAACTCCAGCTACTGCCCGATGTTACTGGCAAATAACTGTCAGATGATGGACTTGGATTGTTCTTTGATTTGCTGCATCCCGCAGCCAGCAATGCCCCGCTAATAATCAACATCAATATTTTCTTTCTCATGCCCCGAAGTTACCTTAATCAAAATTTCAGGGCGTGCTAAAGTTTCCACTTATCCACAAACACCGTTGATTTACACGATTAAATGATTGTATAGATTTTGAGGATTGAAAATTCTTTGTTCAACTTTCCAACGTTACAACCTTCCAACATTACAACAATCCTCACGCATTAAAATGATACAGAAAAACAACCTCACCGGTATAAGCAGGTTTTTTCTGCCCCTCAATTTCCATTTCGACCGCAATGGTGGCTTTCGTAATCCCTCTTAAATTGACTATTGCTGCAAGCTTCGCTTTTAATCTTACACGTGTATCCACCAATACGGGCTGCCCGAATTTAATGCTGTCAATAGCATAATTGATCTGCATCTTCAGGTTTTGCACGTCGGCAATCTGGTGCCAGAAGTAGGGCAGCAGCGATACCGTTAAATACCCGTGCGCAATAGTTGCACCAAATGGCCCGTCATTTTTTGCTTTTTCGGGATCGGTGTGTATCCACTGGTGGTCGATAGTAGCATCGGCAAATTTATCTATTTGCTGCTGGGTAATAATATGCCAATTGGATACGCCAAGCTCCTGGTTTAAATGAGATTCAAACTCGGCATAATTTTTAATAATTATCATTTGTCGGTTGTTGTGTTTGAGTGATGAGGGATATTAGTGACGGGGTAAAATTAATAAATGGAGGGGGATTATGAAATGTGGTTGCCAATTTCAAGTTTTCTGAATTGTTGGGTCAGCTTATAGAAGTCTATAAAATAGGTTCCTGTCTGTTATCCCAAAAATATAAAATAGCAATATGGGCAGTATGCACCTCATAATACATTGATGTTTGCTTGGTTATAAATGCCTGGCGAATGTTGTGGGTATAAGATGCTTTGAATAAATAAGGCTGTGTGGAGATAGTATTAATAGTTTTAAAGGCACTTTGCGCAAACTTCTCTGCCGAGCGTGTTCCCCATTTATTTTCTATTTGTTTAACGGTAAGTTCAAATGTTTCCTGTGCTTCATCGGTCCAGGCAACGGCTAATTTCATAGGTATTTAGTATATTTTTTTATCACGTCCTCGTGCTGGGTAAGTAAGCCCGCATCCGCTTGTTTTCTGGATTTTTCTATACCGGCTTTTACATGTTCAGGTAAATCATTCCAGAAATCTTTTTCATGTGATTCAAAAATATCTTTCACTTGCCTGATCACAGATTCATCATCTGTATCCAGCAATCGTTTAACCAATTCAATTTTTTCGGTTTGAATATTCATATACAAATTTACTATTATTATCGAATTGATGTACAAGTTTAGTTAGCTTAAACAACCTT
>DATHLW010000512.1:0-4720 GCA_035487675.1 Mucilaginibacter sp.
AATTGAACTGGACCGTGAGATCAATTATATCCGTAACTATATCGCCCTGCAAAAAAGCCGGATAGATGAACGTATCAAAGTATCCTTTTGCGCTCACGAAACAAACGGCAGAACACTGGTACCCCCATTGATACTGATCACCTTTATAGAGAATGCTTTTAAATACGTAGGGTTTAACGAGTGTAAGGAGAACCGGATCGACATTTGCCTGAAACACGACAATGGCATACTCGAGTTTAATATATTTAATACTAAAGATTCTTATATCGATCAGCGAACGGATTCGTCGGGCCTTGGTATTGCAAATGCGCGGCGCAGGCTTGAACTTCTGTATCCCGGCAAACATTCATTAAATATTGATGAACAGGAAAATACCTACACGGTTAATTTAACTTTGAGCGACTTATGAATTTGAACTGCATAGTTGTTGACGATGAGCCTATAGCCCGCAAGCTATTGCAGGAATATATTGAAGAAACCGACTTTTTGATACTGGTTGGCATAGCCGAAAACCCTTTAAAAGCCATCCCCCTGCTAAAAGAGCAGGAGATTGACCTGGTCTTTTTAGATGTGAACATGCCCAAAATGAGTGGGATGGAATTTCTGAAATCGTCAACCAACCTGCCGATGATCATTATGACAACTGCCTATGGCCAATATGCTTTGGAAGGTTATGAAATGGCTGTAGTGGATTATTTGGTAAAGCCATTCTCTTTAGAACGGTTTATTAAAGCTAGTCAGAAAGCCCTCGAATTAAAAATATTAAGACAAAAGAAGAACACCACAGAGCAGACAGAACCGGGATACTTTTATGTAAAGTGCAACAATAAAATAGAGCGCATTGTGTATGACGATCTGTTGTATATTGAAGCTATGGCCAATTATATTACGCTTTATACTGTTTTAGGAAAATTTGTTGTGTATTTGACCATCAAAGGCATACTCGAAAAATTACCGAAGCAGAACTTTATACAAGTGCACAAAAGCATGGTGGTAAATACCGATAAGATCAAATCTATCGAAGGGAATATGCTGCACATCGGCGATACCAAACTCACCATCGGTGCGGGTTTTCATAATGAGGCTATGGATAAGATTTTGAAGAATAGGTTTATTAAGAGGTGAGATTTAGGTCGCCGTAACGAAGATAGTTAAACTAAATACCTTAACATGTGTTACCTTAGTTAATCAGGCAGTTTAATATAAGCCTGAACAGTAAAGTTGAAAGTATACCTATTAATAATCGGCTTAATTTTAATAAGCGTTTTATCAAGTTCCTACCATGTGGCAGACAGCGATATTCCGCGCTATGACCATGTGGTGGTGGTAGTTGAGGAAAACCATTCTTATGCAGAGCTTATCGGTTCGCCTAACGCACCTTACATTAATGAATTAGCAAAAGACGGTACTTTATTCACCGACTCGCATGGGATAGGGCATCCAAGTCAGCCGAATTACCTTGCCCTATTTTCGGGCAGCACCCAGGGGGTCAATGGAGACGGGTGCCTGCAAAGAGTCACGCCTTTTAAGACGCCGAACCTGGGTGCTGCATTGCTGACCAAAGGATTAACATTTAGGGGATATGCACAAACTATGCCGGCCATTGGTTTTTTAGGCTGTACATCTGGTTCCAGTTCCGTTACTATAGGCCATCTTTACGCCCGTAAACACACCCCATGGGTAAACTGGCTCGGCACAGGCACTAACTGTATACCAGACTCGCTTAGCATACCGATGACGGGATTTCCAAAGAACTATAAGAAATTGCCCACTATATCATTCGTTGTTCCTAATATGGACTATGACATGCACAACATTGGTATGGCGGGAAGTGGCTCCGCCATAAGAAGAGGCGACCAATGGTTAAAGGACAATCTTTCTGACTATGCAAAATGGGCGAAAAAACATAACAGCCTGTTGATCGTCACTTTTGATGAAGATGATTATGACTCAAAAAACGGTAACAAAATAGCCACCATTTTCTACGGAGATAAAGTTAAAAAAATGGAATATGGCAATACCATCAACCATTATTATGTATTACATACCCTGGAAGTGATGTATGGCTTGCCATCTGACGATAAGATTTCCGCATCGCCGATTTCTGGGATATGGGAGAGTAAATAATCCATTACAAAACAAAAAAGTCCCAGGCATGCCGGGGACTTCAACTTAACCAATTATACCTGGTACGTTATTTCTCGCTCGACAATGAATAAGGGAAATCTCTATCTTTTATTCCTCTTTGTTTGTTTGGCGTAGCCGACATGTTAAAGTTCAGCACGGCACCTTGTTGTAAAGTTTTGTGATCTAAATAGTTCAGATCATAAGGCTTGCCGTTATAAGTTAGTGTGCTTACATATTTATTAGCAGTACTGTTAGCAGGCGCGTTGATGATCACTTTTTTGCCGTTCTCTAAGGTGAGCGTTACTTTATTGAATAACGGCGCACCTAACACATACTGACCGGCGGCAGGGCATACCGGATAAAAACCCATTGCAGAGAACACATACCATGCTGATGTTTGCCCGTTGTCTTCATCTCCGCAATAACCGTCCGGGGTGGCTTTGTACATTTTGTTCATGGTTTCGCGGGCCCAGTATTGGGTTTTCCATGGCTCACCTGCATAATTGTACAAGTAGATCATGTGCTGTATAGGCTGGTTGCCATGCGCATACTGTCCCATTCCGGCTATCTGCATTTCGCGTATCTCGTGGATCACCTCGCCGTAATAACTGTCGTCAAATATTGGCGGCAGGGTGAATACTGAGTCCAATTTTGCTACAAATTGCTTTTTGCCCCCCATCAGGTTCACTAATCCCTGTATATCATGAAACACGCCCCAGGTATAATGCCAGCTGTTACCTTCGGTAAAGGCATCGCCCCATTTAAATGGATTGAATGGGGTTTCGAACGAGCCATCCTTGTTTTTACCACGCATTAAGCCTGTTGACGGGTCAAACAGGTTTTTATAGTTCATACTACGCTTTTTGTAGATGCCGATCTCTGATTCAGGTTTATTGAGAGCTTTGCCCAATTTGTAAATAGCAAAATCATCATAAGCGTATTCTAATGTGCGAGCAGCATTCTCGTTAATCTTCACATCGTAAGGCACATAACCCAGTTGATTATAATACTCTACCCCACGACGGCCTGCGGCACGCGGACCAGTATTGTTGGCATCATGGATCAGCGCTTTGTATAGTGTCTCGATATCGTAACCTCTTAATCCTTTCAGATAGGCTTCAGATACTACTGATGCTGAGTTATTTCCCACCATTACATCCGCATATCCCGGGCTTGACCATTCGGGCAGCCAGCCACCTTCTTTATAGTCATTAACCAACCCTTCCTGCATTTCTTTGTTTATTGAAGGATAAACCAAATTCAGGAATGGATATAATGCACGAAAGGTATCCCAAAAACCTGTCCCGGCAAACATATAGCCCGGCAACACCTCGCCGTTGTACGGGCTCCAGTGCATAATTTCGCCTTTGGCATTTACCTCGTACATTTTGTTCGGGAAGAACAACATACGGTACAGACACGAATAAAAAGTACGTCTCTGATCCAGCGTACCACCTTCAACTTCTAATCTATTTAAGGTTTTATTCCAGGTATCCTTTGCTTTTTGTTCGGTTGCGTCAAAGCTGTCATTACCTACCTCACGTTTCAGGTTCAGTTCAGCTTGCTCCAAACTGATAAAGGAAGATGCAACACGAAGGTGCACCTTCTCCCCTGCTTTTGTTTTAAAGCCGATCACTGCGCTGGCGTGCTTGGAATGTACTTCGGCGGAATCAACTTGTGTACTGTCGCTAAACAACCGGGTAAGTGAAATCGGTTTATCGACATATATTACAAAGTAGTTCTTAAAGTTCTTCAACGGCCCCCAGGAGTGTCGGGTAGAATAACCTACGATCTTATTTTCACCGGGAATAACTTTCACATAGGAACCTTTATCAAAAGCATCGATCACTATAAATGAGCTGTCGCTTTTCGGGAAGGTAAACCTGAACTGTGCGCTGCGCTCAGTAGGCGTGATCTCGGCAGTTACGTCATGATCGGCCAAATAAACGCTGTAATAATAAGGTTTTACGATCTCGGTTTTGTGCGAAAACCAGCTATGGCGGCCATTTTGGGTAACTTTCAAATGTCCTGTTTCGGGCATGATGGCAAACTGTCCATAGTCACCCATCCAGGGTGATGGCTGGTGGGTTTGTTTGAAACCATTGATCTTGTAAGCATCATAGGTATATTGCCATCCGTCACCCATTTTACCTGTTTCGGGTGTCCAGAAGTTCATCCCCCAAGGCAGTGCAATGGCCGGGTAAGTATTGCCGTTTGACAGGTCGTACTTAGATTGCGTGCCCATCAAGGGGTTAACATAGTCGGCAGCTGAATTATTGACGTTTGATTTTTGGGCTAAAGCAGCGCTGCTGATAAAAAGCAGGCTGAAGATTACTAATATGTTTTTCACTAATTAACTGATATAAAAATACAGGCGCGAATGTAGCAAAACGCCACCCATTATTCAGCTTTTCGCTTTAATTTGTGGTTTACAACAAGTAACAATATAGTTAGATACCTCGCGCTATTTCTGCGAGGGATCTATTTTTAATAAGCGCCTTGTGGAATAGGCCCGGCAATCATCATCGGTCACAAACCGGGTTTTGTCTTGTT
This sequence comes from Mucilaginibacter sp., assembly GCA_035487675.1. Classification (GTDB taxonomy): domain Bacteria; phylum Bacteroidota; class Bacteroidia; order Sphingobacteriales; family Sphingobacteriaceae; genus Mucilaginibacter. The sequence continues at coordinate 4,681 of DATHLW010000512.1, forward strand.
CTCCTCGTTCTCCGCCTCTATGCGTACTTTTTTCAGATCC
>DATHLW010000513.1:0-3972 GCA_035487675.1 Mucilaginibacter sp.
CGTTTAAGTGAAAATCCACATCCTGTTGGCCATAGACCTTTACCGCAAATAACAACAGAATAACAAGGATAAGTTTTGAAAAACGCATTTGTGACGGCTTAGGCCTGCTAAAGGTAGTTATTTTATGGTAGATTTTAATAAACAATCGGATTCGATGTTATCTATATGTGGCATGATATGACACCCGATCAAACGTCTTCAGCTTGTGTCCTACGTTTAGGTAACAAGCTAAGTAAGTAACCCGCAACCCTGCAATCACCCAGGAAATTCATATTATAATGAAAAAGCTGCCCTATCAGACAGATTTTCAATTCAAGTGGAGCCGGAGGGATTTTTCGTTCCCACTGTCCAAACACATCCCGCTCAAGAGAGTAGTTCGCCTCCCTTTTGCCAGATCCAAATCATTAAAATAAAAAAAGTCCCTCTCCTTCTGGAGAGGGACTTAGGGTGAGGCTGTGGAGCCGGAGGGATTCGAACCCTCGTCCAAACATGGTATAAGGTAAGCTTTCTACATGCTTATCTGCTGTTAAATTGTCGGGAAGGGGAAGGTCAGCCGCTTACCTGTACCGTCTTCCGTAGGTGCTTTATCTCGCCCGCTTATCACACCCTAAGCGGGCCAGTTTCATTTTTCGATGCCCCGGTTGCCGGTCCAATGAAACGGAACACCGGCGGGACAAAGGCTATGCTAATTCTAAATTAGGCAGCCAAGGCGTAGTTATTTTCGCCATTTGTAAGTTTGAGCGTTCAGATTAAAGCGCTAATTCACCCAACGCGCTGCATGCTTACCTACTTATCTCCATCCTGTCAATTCCGGTCGACCCCTTTTTGAGTTTGCAGTTGCCGGTGGGCAGTTTGCAGTAAAATAGAGTACAAATATAGTAATTTTTGCGTTTGCTGGGGGCTTAATACTACTTTATTCCGCAGTCTCCTGGCCTGAATTTACAGCCCTAAAACCAACCGGTTTCTATAGGGTTAACGCACTCATTAATAATATATTTTGCCTAAAAAAATATAGTTTCAGAAGTGCATTAAGTAAAAAAAGCTCATATATATTTGGTGAAATAAATGCCATTTCACCCTGATTTTATGATCCCGGAAGCTAAAAAAACTGCTGTTGAACGTGCCTTGCAGCTTACATTTGGGGTAAGCGAATTTGAAGATATCCGTGCACTTACCGCCGGACTTTCATCCGCCCTTATCTTTCGGATCGCCGTCAAAGGGAAGCCTTACCTGCTGCGCATCATTACCCTTACCGACGCCATGAGCGACCCTGCTCACTGGTATAACTGTATGAAGATGGCCGCAGAGGCTGGTATAGCACCACACGTATGGTATACAAGCCTGGAAGACAGAGTTTCCATCACAGATTTTATCGAAGCAAAAGCTTTCCCGATAGCCAGAGCTGCAGTATTGTTGCCAGATCTGTTAAAACGGTTACAAGCACTGCCCCTCTTCCCCTATCGATTAAATTACTTTGACGCTGTAGATGGATTTATTCAAAAATTTAAAGCTGCGAAGATCCTGCCCGAAAGCATGACAGAGGAACTATTTCACCAGTATAAGAAAATAACAGACGTTTACCCCCGTGACAGCAGTCATTTTGTTTCATGCCATAATGATCTGAAACCGGAAAATATACTGTATGATGGAAACCGGGCCTGGCTTGTGGACTGGGAGGCCGCTTTCTTAAACGACAGGTACATGGACCTGGCAATTGTTGCAAATTTTGTGGTAATGAACGAAGATGAAGAAAAGGATTATCTCAAAACGTATTTCGGAGAAGAAGTTAACGAATACCATCTTGCACGATTTTTTCTAATGCGACAGGTGCTTCACATGTCATATTTCACATTTTTTATGCTGATAGTCGCTGGTGCCAGTTGCCAGATAGATTTCAATTCTGTTAAACCAGGGTTTAGAGAATTTCATAATCGTATGTGGTCAGGAGAGATCGATCTGGCAAACAACAACGCCCGGCAGCAATATGCGTGGGTTCATATGGGACAACTCGTTCATAATTTAAACCAAAAACGATTCGATGATTCCTTGCATATAGTTTCCAACTATCAACCGCTTTAACTATGCCCATAAAACAAGTTTAACCAGGCAAATCAACCATCAACTATATTTCGTTAACGATCTTGTGTTTTAACGAAATGAAGCGAACGACTCTTTAATTAAATCCACAAAATAGCCTGATTATTAACATTTTAAAATTTTGGCATCTGATTTGAATATTATTTCTACATAGGATGCTTTTATTTCATGTCCGTAGAACTTTGTTTAGAAGCATCTGCTAAATCTAATACCAGTTTATTATTACATCTATTAAACCTAACGGAAATGAAAAACTACAGCAACATCGCAGAAGCCATCATCGACTTACAACTCAGAGGGTACGACCAGGATTTTGTCATAAAAAATGAACACATACTCTGTGTTCAGGATAGCGAACTGATCAGTCCTGACGAATTTGAAGTAATCAGCGCCTACAAATTTGAACGCGGCAAAAGACTAAGGGACAACTATGTTATTTATGCGATCAGATCGATGCACAATGACCTGAAGGGAATATTGATGACATCCTATGCCGCATTTACGAAAGGATTGTCCATACACCTTTGGTCAAAACTCGCTGCCGATCTGAAATAACGCGTCTTTAATCTGCCGGTAGTTATTTTGCGATCAGCACATCTACATCGTACCCGATAAACAAGCCACTTTCGATCACCCCGGTGATGGATTTGATCTTTTGTTCCATATCATCAGGAATGTGATCGAACCTCACATCGAAAATGCAATTATTATTTTCGGTAATAATGGGCCCGTCCTTACCTTTTGCAGCGCGGAGGGTAATATCATTTATACCCATATCCCTCAAAGCAGATTCTACATAAATAAGTGCCCCGGGAAATACTTCAACAGGCACAGGAAAATTTGAACCCAGCCGGGTTACAATTTTACTCTCATCTACCAGGATATAATTTTTTTTGCTCGAGCAGATCAACAACTTCTCTTTGAACAGCGCCCCGCCCCTGCCCTTGATCAGGCTTTTATTTGGGTCGACCTCATCGGCGCCATCAAAAGCCCAGTCGGGTTTGTCTTCAAATAAACTTGTAACAGGTATGCCCAAACTGCTGCAGGCCATTGTTATTTCGATAGAAGAAGGTATCACCTTCACATTCAAATTTTCCTTTTTGATCCTTTCGGCAATGGCAAATAGTGCCAGGTAAACTGTAGATCCCGAACCTGCACCTACAATATGCCCGTCCTTCACTTTATCGGCAATTTGCTGGGCCAGCCTTACTTTAGCTTCTTTATTAATAATATTCTCCGACCATTGCAGGTGGGAAAGAAGTTCGCTTTGCAATTTCATAGTTTGTACAATTTCGATTTAAAGTACGGGAATTTTTTCCCTATGAATACATCTGTTTAATACTTAATAAATAATTAATGCATCAGCTTAAAACCAGGCCTTCTTTCAGGGCATTATCATAACGTTCTTTATCAAACATATACAAATGTGGTGAGCGATGAGCGCCGATACTTCGCTTTTCATCCAGTTTTTTCAGTAAACCAAGCGTAATTAACTTTTTTGGGAAATTGCTGATGTCTAATTTTTTGCCTAAAAGGGTTTCATAAAGGGCATGTATTTCTGAAAGAGTGAACTTTTCGGGCAGCATATTATAGCCTATCGGGTAGTAGTATAATTGAACTCGCAGGGTGTGCAGTGCTTCTTTTACCATTTCATCATGGTCAAATTCCAGTTCGGGTAAGTTGTGTATATCAAACCATTCACACTCAACAGACATCATATCGGGCTGGGGAATGGATAATGAAAAATCAGTTATAGCATAAAAACCGACGGAAATGGTTTGATCGATAAGCCAATTGTCCTGCGATATTCGAACGCCTGTAGCCCTAAACCATGATTCTTCATCAAAATCATCAGTCTTTGCCCGGCCAGGGTCG
>DATHLW010000514.1:0-3221 GCA_035487675.1 Mucilaginibacter sp.
GTCATAAGTGAATATTACTGAATTGGGAATCGACCGTGTAACAGGCTTGATATTAAACAAATAGGGCCCTTTAGGTGTTGGCTGTGTTTTCTTAGCATAAATACCCAGCAAACTGATTGCTGCTGCTCCCGCAATGATCAAAGCTGCCTTAAATACCCATCCCGGTTTTTTCTTTGCTGCCGCGATGGGTTGTTTTGATTCTTTTTCCGGAGTAGTAGTGGTTTTATTTTGTTTGGTAAACGCCCGCCAACTGTCAAATCCTGCAAATCTGGAAAGAGTATCCAAAGTAGTGCCGCTGGGCAAATGATTGTATTCAACCCGTCCCCATATGCGGCGCAAGGTGCTGGCACTTAAAGATACTTTTGTTTTTTCAAGAATGAGTTCGTTGAGTACCTCAAAGTCCTTGCCCTGCCAGGTAGATGGGTCGCCCCAATCTAATTGTTGCTCAATAATGACCAATAAACGTTTCAGTTCAGAAGCACTCATGCTGCAATTTAATCAATTCAAGATACAGTTACCCATTCTTTAAGACGTACGAAAGCCGATTATGTGACAGGGTTTTTCAATTCAAAATGATAAAAAGTTCGGTGGCCATTCTCTGTCGATACCAACTCAAATCCAAGCTTTTTTAAAATATGACAAGAAGCGTCATTGCCCGCCTGCACAGTAGCTACAATGCGTTTTAAATGAAGCACATCAAACCCGAAACGAATAAAAGCACGAGCCGCTTCGGTTGCAAAGCCCTGACGCCAATATTCACTTGCAATGTAAAACGCTAATGTGCCCTCATCGGCAATAGGCGTACCATCATGATTAAAATGAGGGTATACACCGCAACGCCCAATGTACTGCCCTGTTTCTTTCAGGACAGTTGACCACATGCTCAGCCTATCTGTTACAGGTTCTAATGAAAGCATAAATTTACGCTCCGCTTCTTCGCGTGTGCGTGGTTGGCCACCCACATACCGCCGGACATTCGCATCCATTTCCATTGCACAATAGGCATCCATATCAGCCAGGATGTGTTGACGGAACAGTAATCTGTTGGATGATAGGATGGTCGGTGTGTTATCGTAATTCATTGCCTATGCTTATAAATCACCTTCTCATTAAAATCTTCCGGGAGTTTAACAATGCCTACTATTTTCTTGAGTTTAGGAGAAAGATTACTCCGATTTGTATTCTCTTCCGTAAGTGTTTCAAGATAGTTTTCAATCAGTTTGGATAAACTTCTGCCTGTATGTTTAGCGTATAATTTCGCTTTTTTGATTGTGCTATCTTTTATTGTTAATGTGAGTTTTGATGTCATGATGCTTATTTTATATCAAAGATGAGAATTTTGAATTACACAAAATGGTTTGTTTTTCTCACCCTCTTTAAGCGTAGCTTAGAGAGGGTCGACTAGCGCAGCGTAGTCGGGGTGAGTCAACTCTACAAGCGATCAAACGCCATTTATTCTATTTGATATCGCACTTAGGACCTCATTCGTATTATAAAGAATCGCTTCATTTGTAAACCTCAAAATCCCCAATCCCAAACCAGATAAAACTTCATCTCTGTTTTTATCATATTCCTTTTTAAAAAGGTGAATCGGGCCATCTGCTTCAATCACCAATTTGGCTTTATGACAATAAAAGTCCGGAATATAATACAGGTTTTTACCAAACGCTGATGAAACACATACAAGGTGTTGCCTTAAGAACTTATGACGGGAAAATTTTCTGTTTCTGAGATGTTGCCATAAAAGCTCTTCCGCAGGTGTTTGTTGTTTCCGCAAATCGCGGCATAGATCGATAATGTTAGGCATAGATCAAAAATAGAAAATCTGCAGGGCTTGGCAAATTGCATATTTGACTCACCCGGTCATTGCTTCGCTCGACCACCCTCTCTCCGCTTTGCGGAAAGAGGGTAAAAGAAACTTCTTATTGTAATCCATTTATTCCCAAAAAGATACAACTTGAAAAAACTTGAACAGGATATGAATTGCCCCAGCCTGATTGTAAATATAAGTTTGTGTAATAGCAATTACCAACACAAACATGAACAAGTTATTTTTTTCGGCGATGGCCCTCTGCTTTTTGACAAGCACATCGCTATATGCGCAAAAAGGCATCTGGAACACCAAAGATGCTTACCTTGGACAAAAGCCGCCCGGTGATACTCCTGAAATATTTGGCGCCGGCATGCTGGCAAAAGCCGACACCTTTGCGTTTGACCGCGTAGCTTTTTCGGATGATGGCACAGAATTTTACTATCCAAGTAACAACAGTTGGTTCAGTGGCGTAAATGCCAAGGTCCGTTATATGAAATTTGAGGATGGCAAATGGAACGGCCCTTTTGTTTTGAATGAACACTATTATGCCCCAACCTTTTCGGTCGATAACCAGACGCTTTATTTTTTAGGCGGACAAGGTGATGGCAAGCATTCTTTTGTATGGCAATCTCACCGCACAGCAACCGGATGGACCGGACCTGAAGTGTACCTCAAAAAAAATTATGGCCTGTATGATTTTATGCCGACCGTCAGCGGTACTTGCTACGTTGGCAGTAATGTTCATCCGGATAAGATGAGAGATTTCCAGGACTACGATATCAGCGAACTGAAAATGTCCGCAACGGATACTACAATTCGCAGTCTTGGGGAACCATTGAACACACCGGGCTTTGACGGCGATTTTTTTGTAGCGAGAGATGAGTCATATATCGTCATCAGCGCCAAAGAACAGAAAGACTATGAATGCGAGCTCTGGATCAGTTTCCATAAAAGGGATGGCAGTTGGACTGCACCAGTAAGTCTCGGCCCAAAGATCAACGACGGCCCGGCACACCGCTGGGGCGAGTATGTAACTCCTGATGGTAGATACCTCATTTACTCAACCGGGCACAGTCCTAAAGACTGCCATTTGGCCTGGGTAAGGTTTGACGACCTGCTCAAAAAACTAAAGAAGGAAAACTTAAAGAATTAAGGCGATGAAAAAGCTATTTATCATGTTCGCTTTATTAATAAGCAGCAAGGCCTTCAGTCAAAGTATTGACCTACAAACGATGCTGGCTAATAAAAACCTGAAGTTCAGTTCGGCCAATGTAGTGCAGGTTTTCCAGGATGGCGATAAAAAAGGAATCACCTGCCACGATAACGTATGGCTCAAAGATGTCGATTTTACGTACGGAACAATTGAAGTGGATATCCGTGGCCGAAATGAATTCCTGAAAAGCTTTCC
>DATHLW010000515.1:0-4416 GCA_035487675.1 Mucilaginibacter sp.
CTATGCTAAAGGCTATGAAGGCGCAGCACGAACCTATCCGCCTCAAAGTATTTGGCGCCAACTGGTATGTGTATTACGAGGACTCATTTGTGCTGACACAATTAAAGGTGTTCCCTTATGTTCAGTTGTCCGTTATTGCCATTTTCCTGCTGGTTGCTTATACGGCATTTAATACCTCTCGCAAATCAGAACAGAACCAGGTATGGGTGGGGCTTGCTAAAGAAACCGCGCATCAGCTTGGTACGCCCATATCATCCCTTATGGCCTGGGTGGAATTGATGAAGGAGAAATTCAATGCTGAAGATGATCCGCTGATTGCCGAAATGGAAAATGATATAAAGCGATTGGAGATCGTAGCTGACAGATTTTCAAAGATCGGATCAAAGCCGGTGTTGGAGGAGTATCCTGTTTATGAAGTGATCAAAGATTTTATCGATTACTTTAAGATTCGTGTAAGTAACAAGATCCACTTCGAAATTATTGGGAACCCTTATTTGCGCGCCGGATTGAACATCCCGCTTTTTGATTGGGTACTGGAAAATTTGTTAAAAAATGCCGTAAACGCTATTGAAAGTACCGGGAATATCAAGGTTGAAATATCGGGCAGCAGAACAAAGAAACAGGTTTATATCGATGTGACCGATACCGGCAAAGGGATACCACGCTCAAAATTCGATACCGTTTTTCAACCGGGATATACCACCCGTAAAAGAGGGTGGGGATTAGGTCTTTCGTTGACTAAGCGCATGGTAGAAAACTATCACGACGGACAAATATTTGTAAAAGATTCAGAACTTGGAAAAGGAACAACTTTTCGGATCGTATTAAAAAGCTTAACACATGATACACAGACCACAACCTAATGAATACCCGGCGTTTGCGGAACGCTATGTAGCTTCTGTTCCCGGAACAGATGTGCTGGAACTGCTTGAAGAATCAAAGGATGCTACCTACAATCTGTTTAGTAATATGAGCGAAGAAAAAGCCATGTATGCTTATGCAGAAAATAAATGGACGCTGAAACAAGTTTTGGGGCATATGATAGATACCGAACGCATCTTTGCTTATCGTGCACTTTGTTTCTCGAGAAATAATATTGAACTACCCGGTTTTGACCAGGATGTCTATGTTAACAATACTGATTTTAACAGCCGTACGATACAAAGCCTTGCCAACGAATTTAAAGTGACCCGCGAGTCCAACTTGTACCTTTACCGTTCGTTCAGCGAGGAACAATTATTGCGTGGGGGCAAAGCCAGCGGACACCCGGTAACCGTAAGAGGATTAGTTTACATGACCGCCGGGCACGAGCAGTACCATTTGAAGCTGATTAATGAAAGATACCTTTAAATTATAGAGTCAGGAGCCGAGAGTCAAGACAAAGTGGTCAACAAATTCCTGGTTCTTGATTCTTGAATCCTGGCTCTAAAAAGATTATTCCTGCTCCGGTTTTTCAGAAATTTCTTTCTTTTCGATGCGGTAAGAAGCAAATAGCCCTAGTCCACCACATATTGCTATAAGGGCGAAGTATATAGCTACATTGTCGTCATCATATTCTGCGGTTTTTAGAATTGTACGGCTGAGTATATTGGCTAACAACAGTCCCAAACCCGCACCCATAAGCAGCAATGCCCATTTTAAAATCGGATAAGGTGCTGAACGGGGTTTATACCTTCGGGGGTCCATTCCCCGTTCTATCATTGCCATCCTTTCTCTTTTGTATAGGTAAACTATTCCAAACACCATGGCAAAGAAACCAAGGCAAATGAGAATTCCGGTCATCATACCGAACTCGGGAGTATCTAAATTATTCATGATATTTAATTTTTTAAGTTAATAATCTTTTGCTTTTCACACCACCATTGCGGTGTATTTGTATGCTATGACGACGTGGTTTTCGGGCAGGTTACACTTCTTTTGAAAAAAGTTTGCAGCCTTTTTGAGTAGCAGTTGCAGTAACCAGTTGCAGTTTGTTAAATGTATTTGAAACTGCTACTGCAACTTGCCACTGCCACTATAAAATAAATCAGCTACTAAAAGAATAACTATATTTATATAAACCCTGTAACCTTAATACCGAAGCAGTAGTCAGAGAGGGTGTATACAATGCAAAGCAAGCTTTCGGATATAGAATTGATAGAACAAACCCTGGCCGGGAACCAGGCGGCTTATGCCGACCTTATTAAGCGGCACCAGCGTTTTGTTTTTACACTTGCCATGCGCTTTGCAAAGAATCGTGAGGATGCTGAAGAGATAGCGCAAGATTGCTTCATTAAAGCCTATCGCTCACTCTCCACATTTCAGCGGCAATCTAAATTCAGTACCTGGCTGTATAGCATTGTTTACACAACGGCGATGACCTTTTTAAGAAAGAAAAGGGTAGACACCGATTCAATTGATGATGAAAATACTTATATTCAGTTAGAGAATAGTGCATCGGGACATGATGCCAATTTAGCTGAAAACAAGTCAAGGTCATATTACCTAAACCAGGCGATAACACAATTACTGCCAGACGATGCTGCGATAATTACCCTGTTTTATATGGGCGAGCAATCGCTGGAGGAAATAGGTAACACATTGGGCATTGAACCCAACACGGTTAAAGTAAAACTATTCAGGGCGCGCCAGCGTTTGAAAGAAAAACTGGAGCGCAATTTAAAGCACGAGGTGAAAGAACTGATATGAATACGATGGAAGAAAAACTTTGGAACTATATTGATGGCACCTGCTCTGATGAGGAAAAGAAAGCTATTGATATATTAATTGCGCAGGATGAAGCTTACCAGCGCAAATACGAAGAGCTGCTAGCCCTTAACCGGGAGTTCTCAAAAATGGAGCTGGATGAGCCGCCAATGGCGTTTACTTATAATGTGATGGAAGCTATCCGTGCGGAGCATGCACAACAACCTCTTAAAGCAGGTATTGATAAACGGATTATTAAAGGTATTTCAGGGTTCTTTATTGTCAGCATATTACTATTGTTGGTCTATGTGTTATCAACTCTGCACCTGACACCTGTCAATATTTCAGGACATCTGCCTGACAGTCTGCGACTTCCTGACATAAAAAATTATTTGAGCAAACCTGTACTGGAAGGCTTCCTGTTTTTTGATGTGGTATTGGGTTTATTCCTTCTTGATGCTTATTTACGCAAAAAAAGTGTATCAAAACAGGGATAAAAGGACAAAAAGTGTATGGCAAAGGGAACACCTATGTAAAGAAAATAACACAGTATATTTAAGTAAACAATCATCCCAAAGTCAATTATACGGCGTAAAACAAAAAATGCAATTAGCGTACAATTATTGGTATAGGAATTGCGTTATTAAAGATGAACTGGCATTCTTGCCGGTTTAATTGTGATAAGGTTTAGGTTGAAAGCCCCCAAACTGCAAGAGTGAGGGGGCTTTTATTTTGCGCCAAAACTATCTTTGGAATTTCGAATAATGAATATTGAACACCGAATACCGAGGTGAAGAACTATACCTTCGTTATTCGATATTCGTAAATGGGTGTTCGATATTTAACGTAATTGCTATTCTCCTACTTCCTTAGCTTGTTTCATAAAAAAAGCCTCGCAAACCGAGGCTTCTCATTTTAGAAATGTTTGACAATCACTCAATCATTCGCTCCTGGTACACTTGCAACACGATATCCGGTACCATCAGCATCTTTAAATTTTTCGTAGAAAATATTATCCGGAGATACATAAAATTTCTTTTTATTCAGGGTAACCTTCCGGCAATCCTCAGGCAACTGAGCCACGATATCCCCCACTTTAACATTAGGTGCATAAGTAGTATTGTCAGTCTGGTTGCCAGTCCCGCTATTATCCATAATAGGGTCATCACTGTCTGACATCGGCTGATCGTTTATTACGGCATCGCTATTATCAGTATTCAACACACCGTCTTTACCGGCAACTATGTATATAGTACGCCCATTTTCATCCTGGCTTTCCTGGTAGTACACACCGTTGTATTCATAATAGAGTATCCCATCGATGGTAATAGGCTCAGCACCAGACGGCAGGGAAGGAACCGCCGCACCAACAGGCGGCACCACAACTTCATACCCGCCATTGTATGGCCTGTAGAAGGTCCCGCCGTAATAGTAGTATGGATCCGAGTTCCAATAAAAAGGATAATATCCGTATGGTAATACGCCTAAGTAAAAGCCGATATGCGGGTAACCCCATCCAAAACCAAACCTGAAACCAGGGCCGTAATAACCATGATATCCATAGTAATGTCCGCGATAGAATCCACCACCGTAAGCGCCATAGTACCTTCCACCATGATAATAAGCACCATGATATCCATAACCACCGCCACGATAGCCGTATACCCCTCGGTTGCCATATGAGCCACGATAGCCGCCGTAACCGCCACGATAACTATTTATGCCAGCACC
>DATHLW010000516.1:0-16328 GCA_035487675.1 Mucilaginibacter sp.
AGTCCAATTTCTACTATGAGTACGCATTATAAAAAAATAGCTTCAGAATTATCCATCGCCGAAAAACAGGTGAGCGCTACTGCCGCTTTGCTTGATGAGGGCGCTACCGTGCCGTTTATTTCCCGCTACCGCAAGGAAATGACCGGCAGCCTGGATGAAGTACAGGTAGCCGCTATCCGCGACCGCATACAACAACTGCGCGAACTGGATAAACGCCGCGAAGCTATATTGAAGTCGCTGACTGAAATGGGTAAATTGACCCCAGAACTGGAGAAGCAGATCAACGAAACAGAAACCATGGTTTTGCTGGAGGATATTTACCTGCCTTATCGACCTAAGCGTAAAACCAGGGCCACTGCAGCACGCGAAAAAGGTCTACAGCCTTTAGCCGATCTGATAATGGAACAAGGCCGTGCCGACCTGGAACTGGAAGCCGCTAAGTATGTGGATGAGGAAAAAGGTGTTGGCTCAGTTGAAGAGGCGCTGGCTGGTGCAAGGGATATTATTGCAGAACATATCAGCGAAAATGCCGAAGTGCGCACAAAAATGCGGACTTTATTTTTGGAGAAAGGTACTTTTCAGTCAAAAGTTATTACCGGCAAAGAAGAAGAAGGGATCAAATACAAGGATTATTTTGACTGGACCGAGCCGGTAAAATCTGCCCCGTCTCACCGTGTACTGGCTATGCGCCGGGGTGAAAAGGAAGAGATACTATGGCTGGATATTCAACCCGAAGAAGATGGAGCGATCCAATTATTGGAGAACCTTTTCATAAATGGTAACAACGAATCGTCACAACAAATAAAACTCGCTATTACTGATGGTTATAAGCGGCTGTTAAAACCATCAATGGAAACAGAGATACGCCTGTTCACCAAAAAACAGGCGGATGAAGAAGCTATCCGTGTATTTGCGGAGAATGCGCGTCAATTACTAATGGCTGCACCGCTTGGACAAAAGCGTACAATGGCCATCGACCCCGGTTTTCGGACAGGTTGCAAGGTGGTTTGCCTTGATGAGCAGGGCAAACTATTGGAGTACACCGCTATCTTCCCGCATACAGGGGCAGGCGGTGCAGCAGAAACAGAAAAAACCACAAGGCATTTGATCAGTAAATATGCGATTGAAGCTATCGCAATAGGTAATGGCACCGCAGGCCGCGAAACTGAATTATTTGTACGGAACCTCAACATAACGGGCATCAATATCGTGATGGTAAATGAGAGTGGGGCGTCGATCTATTCAGCTTCCGAAGCTGCGCGCGATGAGTTTCCGGATAAGGATGTGACTGTAAGAGGCGCAGTGTCTATCGGTCGCCGTTTGATGGACCCGTTGGCTGAGCTGGTTAAGATCGATCCAAAATCCATCGGTGTTGGGCAATACCAGCACGATGTGGATCAGAATAAATTGCAGACTTCACTGGATGATACGGTGATCAGCTGTGTGAATGCCGTTGGTGTTGAGCTGAATACCGCATCAAAACAAATATTGGCCTATGTATCTGGTTTGGGTCCCCAATTGGCGCAAAATATTTTGGATTACCGCAACGAGCATGGCGCGTTCAAGGGTCGTGATCAACTGAAAAAAGTGCCCCGTTTGGGCGACAAAGCATTTGAACAGGCGGCAGGGTTCCTCCGTATCCGCGATGCTGAAAATCCTCTGGATACCAGTGCAGTGCACCCGGAAAGATATAGTTTAGTAGAGCAGATAGCCAAAGATCATCGATGCTCTGTAAAAGAACTGATGAGCGACCAACAGCTACGCAAAAGTATCCCGCTGCAAAAATATGTGACGGAAACGGTTGGATTGCCTACCCTTAATGATATTATGGCCGAATTAGCCAAACCGGGCCGCGATCCGCGTGAACAGTTCGAGGCTTTCAGTTTTACAGATGGAGTGAATGCAATAGGTGACCTGAAGATCGGTATGAAATTGCCTGGAATTGTCACCAATATCACGAATTTCGGGGCGTTTGTTGATATCGGCGTTCACCAGGATGGGTTGGTCCACCTGAGCCAGATCACGCATCGCTATATCAAAGACCCAAATGAAGTATTGAAAGTGCATCAAAAGGTGGAGGTAACTGTAACGGAAGTTGATGTGAACCGCAAAAGGATATCCCTATCCATGAAAGCGCATGAACCCCGCGAACAACAAAGGCCTCGTGAACAACCAAAATATCAACACAAACCGGCTACAGAGAAAAAAGCTCAAAATCAACCTGAAACCGATATGGCCATTAAGCTGGCCGCACTGAAAGGAAAGTTTAAGTAAGAATTACTCCAAGGTGATCTGCCTCCTGATGCTTTCTTCCAGCGAGATAAAGGTTTCGGTACGTTGAATGCCTTTTACGCTTTGAATGTGCTCGTTCAATACCTCGCGCAGGTGGGTGGTATCATGGCAAACGATCTTGGCAAAAATGCTGTAGCCACCAGTAGTGTAATGCAGTTCAACAATTTCCTTGATGCCTTTTAGTTGTTTAACGGCTTCGTGATACTGCGATCCTTTTTCCAAATAAATGCCCAGGAAAGCGGTAATATCGTAGCCCAGTTTCTGCGGATCTACTTCTAAACTGGCGCCTTTTATTACACCCATTTCCTCTAATTTTTTCATGCGAACATGGATGGTTCCGCCGGAAACGATCAACTCTTTGGCTATTTCGGTATAGGGAGTTGTCGCATTTTTCATTAATATCGATAAAATCTGGATGTCGAGATTATCAATTTCTAAATTTTGAGCTTTTCTGTGGGACATAAATTTTCAATTCGCTATTTAAATACAAGTTTAATTAAAATAAAATTAAAAATAAAAATATATTATTGAAATATTTGCAAGAAATTGATTGTCCTATTACATTTGTAATAAGCATTTTAATCAGTGCTGTTGTTCTTTGATCAAAAAATAATGTTGGGTGGTGAAATTTTTGGCAGACACACCTCCTTGTCCCGGTGGCGGAGAGCATGGGAAACCCCAATGGGGCTAACCACTCCTTGAAGGTTCGACCCCTTCCCCAACAGCTTAAGTCGAAGGTCTGAAGCATAAGTTGAGAGTCTCACTCCTACTTTCAGTTTATGACTACAGACTCAAGACTTAAATATACTGTAGGATGGTGAAATTTTTGGCAGACACACCTCCTTGTCCCGGTGGCGGAGAAATTGGGAAACTCTCAGCAATGAGAATAACCACTCCGTGAAGGTTCGACCCCTTCTCCTACAGCCCTTCTCATAATTTAGGTTTATAATTGGTTAGTAAAGACCCCTGCCCATCAGGGGCTTTACTGTTTTTATAGGTTTCCTGTTTTTTTATTTTCTTATAATATCGAATCATGAATGACGAACGCCGAATTTTGAAGTGTCATTTTTATTACTTCATTATTCGATATTCAAAAATCGGTGTTTGATATTATCAGATACTTTTTAAATGCAAACTGCCAACTCCGAACTGCAAACTAATTATTTATAGCTATCTTTATAGAAATTAGCCAGGCATGATCCTCTTTTCAAGACGAAATTTATTCTACAGCGATTACAAATGGACCCCCTATGTACCCAATGATCCACGTACAAATGGTAAGCCGGATGAAACGCATTTTACTAAGGAGGAAGGGAACGAGGTAGTTTACCTCATCAACAAACTAATGATGCTTTGGGATTATCGTTTTGCAAATACCGGCAATAAAATGGAAAAACTGATCCACGATAAAATGCCTGATGAAGTTACTACCCAGGAAGCAGTACAGCAATGGATTAAGGCCAATTTGAAATTCTGACTATTAGAATATCGAATATTGAATTTTGAACACCGAATTTCGAAATGTCTTTTAATTACTTCATAATTCGACATTCAGAATTCAGTGTTCGATATTTTCAATCAACTGATAACTAATCACTCGTCACCGATCACATCTTCTCAAACCTCGCCGCCCACCCGCCGCCGGATGCCATAGATATTTCCAGGCGATCTTTTGAAGTAACGGTAATTTCTTTTCGGATATAATCTGTTCCGTCACGGTCAGCATTCAGACCATCTTCAAATAGAATAGCCTTGTACTTACCGTCACCTAAGAACGAGAGGTCAATACTAATTTTTCGGTCGCTCCAATTAGTCATAGCACCTGCATACCAGGTTGTTCCTTTACGGCGGGCGATAGTGACATATTCGCCAACCTTACCATCAACAGCAACGGTTTCGTCAAAAATAGTTGGTACTGCAGCAATAAAATCGGTGCTTTCTTTTTCCTTCATGTAAATGGTCGGGTTGTCGGAAAGCATTTGCAGCGGTGCTTCAAAAATGGTGTACATAGCCAGTTGGTGGCTGCGTGTACCCTGGCTCATCGGGTTGCTGTTTATTGGCCGATAGGCAGATTTTGTGCCGTTGCGCATGGCCCCGGGTGTATAATCCATCGGTCCTGCCAGCATACGGATAAATGGAATACTTACATCATAGCCGGGTTGATTATCTGTGCCCCACTTCATGTTTTCCATACCTTTTACGCCCTCGCAATTGATCACATTCGGGTAGGTGCGTTGCATACCGCTTGGCTTATACATGCCATGGTAATCGATCAACAGGTGATTCACTGCTGCTTTCTGGGCCAGGTCATACAATGAGCTCACAGCTTTCTGGTCATCGCGGTCAATAAAATCGATCTTAAAGCCTTTTACACCCATTTTGGAAAACTTTGAAAATAAACCATCTGCGTCCCGGGTGATGGCGTACCACGTCGACCATAAGATCACACCGACCTTTTTCTGCTTGCCGTAATCTACTATTTGCTGTACATCCAGCTTGGTTTTGTTCAGGTCATAATCATCCGACCAGCCTTCATCGATGATGATGTATTCCAGCTTATTTGCTGCCGCGAAATCGATGTAATATTTGTAAGTAGGCACATTGATGCCCGCCTTAAAATCAACGTGTGATATGTTCCAGTCATTCCACCAGTCCCATGCTACTTTGCCCGGTTTTATCCACGATTCATCTGTTACTCTTGATGGCTCTGCCAGGCGTTGCATCATATCGTTATTGGCAAGTTGCTTATCCTCAGTGCTGATTACCACCACACGCCATGGAAAACTACGCACGCCGGTCGATTTAGCGATATAATTTGCCCGGTCGTTAACCACATAGTTGATGCCTTTTACCGATTCTTTTGTAGGGTAAGGAGCAAAAGCACCATGAAGCCCGTTCTTACCATGCCCGGTAACGTACATGCCCGGATAGTTCTGCAGATCGGCCTCCAGGATAGCTGCCTTTTTACCGTTGCCCAAATCAACCAAGACAGGGAGGAAGGCCAGTGTATCTTTTTTTATCTCCGATAAGCTGATATTATCGTAATGCGATTCGAATGAGGTATTGAATTTGTCATGATTGCGATAATCATTCACAAAAGGAAGAAATGCCTTATCGTCATCTTTGAAATTGAAATTCGCCTCTTCGTTTTTAACCGTGATATCTCCTTTGCGGGTGGACACGAAACGGTAGGCAACCCCATCATTATATGCCCTGAATGCCAGGCCGTATTCGCCTTTGAAGGTTAATACCAATTGATTAAAATGATCATGAACCTTATCTTTTTTATAGATAGGCGTACTGATCTCCTGGTTAACCGATGATGTTTTGACTGATTTCACGACGGCATTTTTACCGAACGCCTCACCCTTATCCAATGACATGGATATCTCTGACGGGGTTATTACTTCCGTTTCCTCATGATTTACCGACCAGCTAATGGTTTTACCAGTTGAAATAGTGACATTGATCTTTCCATCAGGTGATTTTACATGGTAAATTTTCTCAGTTTGTGCGAAAGCAACAGTAAAAGACAGCGTTAGGCATAACAGCAACAGGACAAAGGATTTCATGAGGTATCAGTTTAAAATAAGAAACGGTTTATACTTAGCCGAAGCTAAATAAAAACCGTATAAATGACAATTTTGTTTTCAAGTCGGAAAGTCCGCATAAGTCCGAAAGACCGAAAGTTCGAGGATTGCCGATTTAAGCTTTAAATATTCCCCTTAACTTTCGGACTTTACTGACTTGCCCGACTTCCGGACTTCTCCTAATTCGTTTGCTTGTATACCCTCACATAATCCACATACATACTCTCTGGTAAAAGTGTTTCATCTACCACCTGACCAGGAAAATCACCTGCTACTGCCAGGTTTAAAAGGATAAAGAAAGGCAAATGGAACGCACCGGTATTGTTAATGCTGTTTTTAATGTTACCCGTTTGATACAAAGTGCCGTCAACATACCACCTGATCTCGTTGGCATCCCATTCAATTGCGTAGAGGTGGTAATCGCCCGGAGTAGTAGTTGTTGTGCTGCCATATTGAACATGCCCATTTACATTCCAATGCATAGTGCCATAAATTGTATTGGTATTATTGATATGTTCCATTATATCCAGTTCCCCGCATTGTGGCCAGGATACGGTATTGATATTAGCCCCAAGCATCCAAAAGGCAGGCCACATACCCATACCCATTGGTAATTTGATACTTGCCTCTATGCGGCCATAGGTTTGTGTAAACTTGCCCAGTGTTTTCAACCGCGCAGAGGTGTAAGGCTTACCGCCTACTGTCTCTTTTTTAGCAGTGATCACCAGGTTGCCGTTACTCACTGTAGCATTTTGAGTTTGATAGAACTCCTTTTCATTATTTACATTCAGGTTACCTAAATCGTACGACCATTTGCTGGTATCAACGGTAGTCCCGTCAAATTCATCCGACCATACCAATGCGTAGACTGGTTTTACCGGTTTGGTAGTGTCAGTAGGTGTCGGCGTAACTTTAGTATTAGGTAAGCCGTTCTGTTTACTGCACGATGCAAGTGAAAAAAGGGAAAGTACCGCAACCGCCGCGATAATCGACCTAATAGTGAATACTCTTTTTTGAAGTAATAACATGTTGTTCAATTTTTTAATATACGTTGTATGAATAAATTAATTTTCTGATTCTATTTTTTACCTAACCCTAATGCTTCAATATAGCCTTTATTAGGCCTGCAATTTTCAAAGCGACTGTTGTTGATGAAATCATACAGCGCTTTTTTAATTGCTTCACGATCTGCCGGAGTAGCTTTCCGTATCTCTTCAAAACTGGAACGAGGCTTTTCTGTGTACTCAATCACCTTATCATAGCCGGCCGGTACATCAAAAGTTACAAAACCTCTGGTATTGTCCATTTTTTTGTACGGCCAGTAATGCCAGCCTATATTATTTTCTTCGAGTACATTTTTGAATTTACCTACCCAGTCATCGGTGTTCTCGCCCGTTTCGCCGCAATAAATAGGAACATTATATTTATCCCTGAAATCGATGTAATCCTGTATTACCTGTCTGGTTGGGTCGGTCCAGTATTTATGGAAGGTATAAACTGCCTTTGAATCAAATGGCGGGCCGAAAGCTTTAAAATTACTGTCCCACTGTGCGCCGCCCAATATTACCAGGTGATTTTTATCTACGGTACGAATTGCTGAAGTGATCTTTTTGTATACCGGCTCAAGATATGGGTTCAATTCTGCCGCATTAAAATAAGTAGCGATGGGTTCATTTAAAAGATCATAACCCATGATGATCGTTTCATCTTTATAATGATCTGCTATACGTTTCCAGATATCAACCACCAATTGCTGGCTGGCTTCGTTTTTAAACAGGAAAGGGTAACCATAGCCATCGTCGATATTATCACCTGTTTGGCCGCCTGGTGCACTGTGCATGTCCAGTATCACGTAAATGCCTTCATGCTTGCACCAGCCAATTACGCGGTCGAGCAGTTCAAAACCACGGTCAGGATTATTTTGTCCCAGGTAATCTTCTTTGGTAAATAAACGGTAGCTAAATGGTATGCGGATGGAGTTAACACCTAATGTTTTGAGGTAATGAATATCACCCTCAGAAATATAGGTATGCAGGTATTTCTCCCAGAAAGCGCGGGCCTCATCTGGCCCAACTAATTCGCTTATTGCGTCATTGATCAGCTTCGGCGAGTTAACACTTTTGAATTTGAACATATACCCTTCGGGAATAAGCCAGTTGCCCAGGTTTGTGCCGCGCATCAGGAAGTTTTTACCATCAGGAGTGATAATGTCTTTCCCTTTTACGCCAATAAAGCTGCCACTTTGCGCTTGAATACTGAACGGCAAGGCCAAAGCAATAAAAAAAGTAAAGGCTAATATTATTTTCTTCATAAAGAATGTATTACACTAATATCATTCACCAAACATAGGTTGCAACGCTACCTGCATTTAATGTGCTTATTGTTATTTTACCATTAAATTTAATATTAAAAGTTTGGTCCGTATTGGTATTGTTTAACACGATCAGGACTTTTTTGCCATCAGGTGTTTTAAATGCGACATTGGGGGTATTAGATAGTTCGCTTGAAGCAATGCGAACAGATCCGGGCCTTACAAACTTAGAGGCGTGTGCAATAATGTAATAGGACTGGTTACGCGTAATAGCCGGGCTGATAGTTAATGCACCCAGGCAGGTACTACAACCTCCATTGGTGTGAGGGCCCAATGAGGCATCTGTAGCCAGGTTCCATTCCAATACATTCCTGCTCCAGTTGCGTGTTGCCCCGATGATCAGGTTATTTAAATGCCAGCTCAAATCGCCCGAAAAACTGCTTGATGATGATGTATATTGTTCGGTAAAGTATATGTTTTTAGTTGGATAAGCAGCATAAACAGTCGACAAAGCAGTAATACTCCCCGCATACAAATGGAAGGCTGAGCCATCTACATATTGATTAGCCAAAGGGTCTGCCAATACAGTTGTTGGATAATTGGGTTGGTCGGCATTATGATCATAACAAATGATCTTGGTAGTAATCCCGCCCGCTGCAAATTGCGGCCCCAGGTTGTTTTTTATGAAATTGGCTTCCTCGGCAGCCTGCATCACCATGCTTGGATTATTATTCGGGTTCAGGGGCTCGTTCTGCGGAGTTATCGCATCTATGGTAATGCCTTGTGCCTTCATAGCCTGGATATATTTTACAAAATATTTGGCATACACGTCATAATAGCTTGTGTTCAGGCTGCCGCCTGTAAAACCGCTATTACCCGAGGTGTTTATTTTCATCCAAACAGGGGCGCTCCATGGGCATGCCAGAATTTTTATACCGGGGTTTAGGGCAACTATTTTCTGTAAGATCGGTATAAGATCGGTTTTTTCCTGATCGATACTGAAATTTTGCAGGGTGGCATCTGTCTGCCCCGAAGTCATATCATCATATGTAAAAGGAGCTGCACTCATATCAGATGCACCGATACTTATACGGATGTAGCTAACTCCGATGTGTGTACTGTCAGTCAAAAATAGTTCCTTAAGCAGGGCGTCTTTTGCAGATGCGTCAAGAGAATTGATGACCGAGGCACTACCGCCGGTGAGGCAAAATCCAAAACCATCAATACTTTGATAAGTTTGTGTTGTATCAACTTCTATTGTATTGTTGGAATTTGTTGCATTAGAAAAAAGCAGGGAAATATTCTGTTTCTGAAATAATTGGGATCGGTTAGCATTTGTCAGCCACATAGCTACATCTGTTTTAGCCGGGATGACCGGAATTACAGGCGTAACCGATGGGTTACTTTGATTTGTAGCAGCATCCTTTTTGCAACCCATATACCCTATGAGTAAAAAAGTTGATAGAACGAATAAAGCAAGAAAACTTGGTTTCATAGATGGGTTTCGACAAATCAATATGCCCGCTTTTACACAGGTATATCTTTAGGTTTGCAATTGGTTGATTTATAGTTTGCAAATGCAATATAGTGTTATTTTAACTTAGTGTATAAAATACATACTAAAAAATATTTCTTTTTTAACTGAAATGTTACAATAGGCTCGTATTTTTAACAAGGAATAAAAATTAATATCATTTTATAAACCTTATGAAAATAAAACTGTCCATCGTTATAACTGCTCTTTTACTGTTTGTATCGGTAACATCGTTTGCTCAGGACCTAAAGGTGGCGGTAGCAGCCAACCTGCAGGGAGTGATCAAAATATTAGGGAAAGATTTTAAGCAGAAGACAGGTATCAACATAGAGGCAATTGTGGGTTCGTCAGGTAATTTATCGACCCAGATAAAAAACGGGGCACCTTACGATCTGTTCCTTTCCGCTGATATGAGCTTTCCTGAAAGTCTGGCTAAGGAGGGTTTTAGCCTTAAGGAACCCGTTGTGTACGCCTATGGCAACCTTATCATTTGCAGCACACAAAATATTGGATTTGAGAACTGGGAGAGATTACTATTAAGCGGCCGCATAAAAAAAATCGCGATTGCTAACCCCGCCATTGCTCCTTACGGAAAGGCCGCAGAAGAATCACTGAAACTAAAAGGCGTATTAGATGATATAAAATCCAAAATAGTGACCGGCGAAAGCATATCGCAGGTAAATACTTACATTACAACCGGCACGGCAGATGTAGGCTTTACCACACGCTCACTGATAAAAGATGCCGAAGGGAAAACAGTCCTCTACTGGAAAGAGATCGACCCTAAAAGCTATACACCGATAAAGCAGGGGATGATCATCCTAAAACAGACTAAGGAAAATGCAAGCGCCCAGAAATTTTATGATTATATGCTGAGTCCTGCTGCCAAAGCGATATTAAAAGAGTATGGGTATGGGGTGTAATTAAATAGTATTCATTTCTTTACATTTATAGCGATGAGTTTTTAAACCTATCGCTATATTTTTGGACTGTAGTAACTAAAGTACCGAATGGATCTCACCCCAATATGGCTTACTCTAAAATTAGCAGGTATCACGACAGTGCTGCTCCTCATCGTTGGCTTGCCATTAGCTTACTGGCTTTCAAAGGGGAGATCATTTATCAAGATAGTTTTAGAGGCTATTATTACCATGCCCCTGGTGCTGCCGCCATCTGTATTGGGCTTTTATTTACTAATGGCCTTCAGTCCGAAGCATGGTATTGGTGAGTGGCTCCATAATACATTCGATATACAACTGGTTTTTTCCTTTCCCGGGCTGGTACTGGCCTCCCTGATCTACAGTATGCCTTTTATGATCGGCCCTATTAAATCGGCCTTGCAACAATTGCCTTCATCACTTTCACAGGCGTCGTATACTTTAGGTAAATCCGAAAGGGAGACCTTTATAAAAGTTTTATTGCCTAATATCCGGGCATCGGTATTAACGGCAGCTATACTCACTTTTGCTCATACATTAGGGGAGTTTGGGGTAGTTCTGATGATTGGCGGGGATATTCCGGGGGTAACGCGGGTAGCGTCGATAGCTGTCTATGATTCGGTTGAGATCCTGGATTACTCAGCGGCCAATGCCTATTCGCTTATTTTGTTCTCCATTACTTTTATGATGGTGATATCGGTATTCATTTTCAATAAATATAAAGCCAAAAGCCCTTTAGAATGATCAGCATTGACATAGAGAAAAAGCTAAAGGCTTACCAAGGCGAACAGGTCCTGAAAATTGCAGCACAATTTGAAAATGGGAGCATCACCAAAATATTCGGCCCGTCAGGTGCGGGGAAGACAACTTTTTTAAAGATCATCGCTGGCCTGACTGAACCGGAAAAAGGAAAAATATCGGTTGATGATGTTATCTGGTTGGATAAATCTTCAAAAATTTCCCTATCTCCCCAAAAAAGAAAAGCGGGGTTTGTTTTTCAGAATTATGCGCTGTTCCCTAACATGAGTGTGCAGCAACACTTGGAATATGCTACAGATGATACACAGTGGATCGATAAGCTGCTTACTATTGGCAAACTGGAAACCTTTACGGAACACAAACCAGAATATCTTTCAGGCGGACAACAGCAACGTTTAGCCATATTAAGGGCTATGGCTATTAAACCAAAGTTATTGTTGATGGATGAACCATTTTCGGCACTTGATCCTAAAATGAAGTCAGAACTAATCCCCGGATTAAAAAAGCTATGGGATGAATTGGGGACGACTGTGCTCATTGTAAGCCACAATCCGCAGGAATTGGAAGGCTTGTCAGCCACTGAAATGGAGATCAACCCAGTGTAGAGACGCGATGCATCGCGTCTCTACGAAGAATATTTTTTAATAAAATCTTTGCATCCTTCTTCTATCAATTCAAAAACCGGTTCAAACATACTATCATTATAGTAAGGGTCGGGAACTTCATTGTTGCCAAGCAATAATTTTACTTTGGCAGCAGCTTCTTCGTCAGGGGCCATGTTCAGTACATCCGACAGGTTGTATTTATCCATCACCAATATAAGATCGAACGCACTAAAATCATGTCTTCTGAATTGCCTGCACACCTGTTTGCTGATATCAATACCATGATTGCGTGCAGTACGTACCGAACGCCGATCCGGCCCTTCGCCTACGTGCCAGTTGCCTGTCCCTGCGGAGTCGATCTGCCAGTCTAATCTCTGCTCATCAGCCAGGTGCTGCATGATCCCCTCCGCCAGCGGCGAACGGCAGATATTACCGAGGCAAACCATTAGTATCTTCATGTTGCTGATGTGCTAATGTGCAGATATGCAAATGTGCAGATGGAAGGCATTCATTTTAAGAGTGTAAATAAAATTTAATTTGCACATCTGCACATTCACGCATTTGCATATCTATTATCCAAAAAGCTGATTCAAAATCCCCGCCAAACGAACGCCTGCTTTTACCAGTTGCTGGTTAACGATAGCAATATGATCAAAATTGTATTTATAGCCGTTAAGGGCATCTCCATTTTTGGTTTCGGCGTACAGTTTATTGGCTATCTGGCTCGACTCGAAAAGCCACTGACTGATCGGTGCTTTTTGCCATTCGGTACGCTGTGCAGCGGTGGTATGGTTGACCATAGCAGTGTATTCGGTATAGCTCAGTTGCTGAAACTCGATCAGCTGAGAATCCCATACCGAATGCAGGTTGGTTGGGTTGTTGAACCAGGTTACCTTGATATCATTACCGCCTTTATCTTCGGTATGACCGACGTGCAGGGGCTGGTGGACATCCTCTACAATATGGATCAGCATACGAAGGTAAAGGAGTTTATTTTCCTTACTCAAATCTTTCTTTTTTAGCTCTCCAATCAGAAAGTTTAGTTTGGTGTAAGCGTCAATATTGGTGTCATGGTTTAAAAACTCCTGCAATTCAGGTAAGGTGTATGCTTTATCCAGATCGACATAGTGCCATGAGGAAAGATAGGCGAAGTTGGGGTCTGATTTGATAAAATCGGCCCAATTACTGGTGATTGCAATGCTTTCGTTGCCCAAAATAGCTTTTATAGCAGCACGGGCCTTTGGGGTTAAATAGCTATCGGCAATTTGTCCGGTGATGCGGTGACCTTCGGTTCCCCAAGCCATAGACTGTAGCGGTGCATAGATGATTGCAACGCCGAGGATCAGTTTTTTTAGGAAGCTCAGTTTCATTTTACAATGGTTTTGGATTACAGGTAGTATGTTTAATTAAACGTGCTTTGATGGGTATAACGTTTGAGGTGCTTGCAAATTGAATCAGCGAATCAGTTTCTTTGCTGACTTTGAACAACTCTTCGTAAGGGCCCTCGCGGAAGCATCCGCCCCCTTCTTTTAAAGTATAATCAGCATTGCAAAACTGCCCCTTTAAGTGTAGGGTGTCATTTTTTTGCAGATAATTGCCCTTGATGTACTCCGACCAATGGCCCGAACGCATACAGGTATCCGGCCCGTTATTCACCTTACTAAAGGAGTTGACCTGTATAAAAAAAGAATCGCAGCTGAACTTAAGGTGATAGATAGAATATTCCAGCAATTGTTTCTGATTTGGAACGGAATCCTGCTGCCATTCGCCTTGCAGGTAGTCTTCGCCTTTGCCCTGCTTGTTGGGGTTGAACGAGCAGCCAGAGCACAAAGCCGTTATTAAGGCGAATTGTAAAAGGTAAAAGGAGAAAGGCTTTCGCATTTAGTATTTTCTATTTGTCATGTTGAACGATAGTGAAACATCTTCTACACCTTGCTTTTCGTTAGGCATATCGAAGAAGATTCTTCACTATCGTTCAGAATGACAAAATTATTAAGGGTTTATTTCAAACTTCCGATCATATCTTCAGGGCGTACCCATTGGTCGAACTGCTCATTGGTAAGGTACCCTAAACCGATAGCGGCTTCGCGCAGCGAACTGTTTTCTTTCAACGCTGTTTTGGCAATTTTTGCGGCTTTTTCATAACCGATATGCGTGTTGAGCGCCGTAACCAGCATCAATGAGTTCTCCAGGTGTTTTTTGATACCGTCGTAATTTGGCTCGATGCCAACAGCACAGTGGTCGTTAAAGGATATGCAGGCATCACCGATCAGGCGTGCTGATTGCAGGAAGTTAGCTGCCATTACCGGTTTGAATACATTCAATTCATAATGGCCGTTTGAACCGCCGATGGATATGGTCACATCATTACCCATTACTTGCGCAGCTACCATAGTGACGGCTTCATTTTGGGTTGGATTTACTTTACCCGGCATAATAGAAGATCCTGGTTCGTTATCCGGAATATGTATTTCACCGATACCCGAGCGCGGACCCGAGGCCAGCATGCGGATATCATTAGCGATTTTCATTAATGAAACTGCGATCTGTTTTAATGCGCCATGGCTCTCTACGATAGCATCATGTGCAGCCAAAGCCTCGAATTTATTTTCGGCAGTACGGAATGGCAGGTTAGTGAATTTGGCAATGTATTCGGCTACTTTAACATCGTATCCTTTTGGTGTATTGATGCCTGTGCCAACAGCTGTACCACCTAGAGCCAGTTCCGATAAATGGTCGAGCGTATTTCTCAATGCTTTCAGGCCATGATCCAATTGTGATACGTAGCCCGAAAATTCCTGGCCTAAAGTAAGCGGCGTAGCATCCATCAAATGAGTACGACCGATCTTTACCACGCCTTTAAAAGCTTCTGATTTTGCCTTTAAAGTATCGCGTAGTTTTTCAATACCGGGAATAGTCACATCCATCACCATTTTATAGGCTGCAATATGCATAGCAGTTGGGTAGGTATCATTTGATGACTGCGATTTGTTCACGTCATCATTCGGGTGGATGAAGGTTGTTCCTTCGCCCAGTTTGTTACCTTGTATTACGTGTGAACGGTTGGCAACTACCTCGTTCACATTCATGTTGGATTGTGTGCCCGATCCGGTTTGCCAGATTACCAGTGGAAATTCCCCGGCTAGTTTTCCGGCTAATATCTCATCGCAAACCTGTGCGATCAGGTCGCGTTTTTCAGCAGGCAGTACACCCAGATCGGTATTGGTATAAGCAGCGGCTTTTTTCAGATAGGCAAAAGCGGCAATGATCTCCTTCGGCATGGAAGCCTCCGGACCTATTTTAAAATTATTGCGTGAACGTTCGGTTTGTGCTCCCCAGTATTTGTCGGCAGGTACCTGTACCTCGCCCATGGTATCGTGTTCAGTTCTGAAACTCATGGTATTTATAATGAATAATATTGCGGGGCAAAGTTATGGTTTTATATGAAGTGAGGGAATTGAAACGGTAATATTATTGTTGGGATCAAGCCGGAAAACTTCTATACCCATATATCAATGAAAGCAGAACAAGAAATAAAATACACCTGTACAATAAAGGCTTATAAGCTGTTGATCTGAAATTGAAAAGACAGATGATCAGCATTATTCCTAAAGCTGAATAACTAATGATCCCGTACATTTTCCAATACGGCCATCGCTGCAAAGAAAATATACAGGCAATTATTGTTATGCTCAAAGCAAGCCCCGTGATGATCCTGCTTGCTATGGACGCCACGGTTTCTGCAAATAACCAAAATGCTGCATAAAAATAAAGCATAGCCAGCAGCATTCCGCTTAACAAAGCAATCAACCCCATGTAAGGGATCCTGAAAAATGTTAATATTCCGAAGATTACAAAGAGGGTTAGAGGGATAAATTCCAGGAGTAGTTTTTTATTCATGTGATTATTAAGGTTCAAGTTTAGAAATATGCGTACAATATTAATCTTTTTTCTTTCCTTTTGTTGTTGCTTTGGGTTTCAACGAACTCGCATACTGATAACTCTTTTAAAAATAAGGCTTCATCTCATCAATATCCTGCAAAAGGCTATCAGGAACAGTCACATAGTCCTTTTGGATAATGGCATACGAATAAACCAACGTAGTATTATATTTTTCAAGAAAGGCCTCACGGTCATCTTTGCCTAATCGCAGCGCTAAAAAACCATCTTTTGAAATATAACTGTACATATTGCCATTCAATGAGGTGTAAGGTACAGTATCGCCTTTGCGTTCTGCACCTGGATGACTCTCCACTAATTGGTTATAAAGAGCGATCCTATCTTCTGCGGAGATGTTTT
>DATHLW010000517.1:0-3284 GCA_035487675.1 Mucilaginibacter sp.
CACCTGAGTAGGTATGTTCTTTGCCGTCATGATCTTTCCTGGTAACTGTTGTTTGGGTGAATTTGTGCAGATCGTCATCGTTAATAGTCATCGGCTCGGTCACTTCACCGCTGATTTTAACAACGGCAGTTTGAGCCTTTGAATAGCTGCTTATTATTAAACTGAAACAGACGATTGACAGGATCAATAATTGTTTTTTCATAGCTGAAGTTTATGTAAAGTAGTTAATTTAACGAGTAGATAAATTTAAGAGTGATTTTTCGAATTCGAAAAGCCGATAAAGAATCAAAATTACTTAACCATAAATTCCTTTTCCTGGTACACGACATCCTTTCGGGTAACTCCTTGTACAATAACCTTAAAAGAGCCGGTTATATCACTGGTATAAAAATTGAGTTGTACCTCATCGGATGCATTGACGAGAACGAGATGTTTCCAAAAAATGGTTGAATAGTACTCCGGCTGGGAAGGGCTAATAACCGAATAATCCGAGCCATAAAATTCGCTGGCATAGTTTAGTCCTTTCATCGTCGTCAGTTTCAAGGGTTCCTGGTTCCCAGTCTGTCCGCATTCCTTATAAACTATCGGGATTCCGTTAAAGCCTATATAAGTCTCTCCTACAACGGCAGCGCGATTGTCATTCGCTTTCGCATGGTTCACACAATTTAAAATATTATATCTGCATACATAATCTCCGCAGGCGTTCTGCCCGTGGCGTGGGTTGATCGTTGTCTGTCTTAGCGATAGGTCTTTATTTGCTGTTATTTTTACCTCTTTTAACGAAATTGCATGATCTATGCCAGCTAAACCCAACGAATGACGGTTTAAAGCTACTGGGTTTGAAGTTACATGCAGGCCATGTGCAATTTTTTGATTGATTTCCACATATGGATCGTTAATGGTGACCTTGTAGCTCTCCTCGTTTTTGGCCATGACCATGAAACGGACGTTTTTATTAGGATTAGTTAAAAGCCAGCTATTTTTCAATATAAAATAACCTTTTTCATTAGTAGTTACCGTGTTTGTTGAAGAGTCAGTTACAATCACCAATCTAACCGGTTTTCGTATCGGTGCACCTGACTGCGTTACAAAACCAGAAAAGAGCAGACTTTTCCCAACTGAAATAGTGTCAGCAGCGCTGATCTCCATCATTTCCTGCCATTTA
This sequence comes from Mucilaginibacter sp., assembly GCA_035487675.1. Lineage (GTDB taxonomy): Bacteria > Bacteroidota > Bacteroidia > Sphingobacteriales > Sphingobacteriaceae > Mucilaginibacter. The sequence goes on from DATHLW010000517.1 coordinate 1,166, forward strand.
TATCGTCTCCAGCCCTTAATAAGCAATATCTTCTCCAGATAGGCTTTATCTTCCGCGCTAATCCCCATATATTTTTCCTTTAAAGGCAGATTAGCCAGCTCATGTTTCAGATAAACATAACTTTCAATATCATTGCTATTTTTTATTTGCATGCGATTACTTTGAACACATGCCACCGATACCAAACCTGTATCAACGGTTTTAAATTTCAAGGTCAGCTTCACCTTTTCCCTTTTTGCATATTGCGATTTGTCCGTTTGGATATCAATCAGGCTGCGTTTATTGTAGTGTGCAAAAAATAACCGTTCAGCGCATGGTCTTTGAGCACTGTCTAAAACAGTTATCGTAGCTAATCCTTTTGGTAAAATTTTTAAATCAATTAATACCGTCTTTCCAACAGCATTTGTTTTAGCAGGAAAAGCATAAAAAATCTGCCCGAAGTTATGCACCAACACCGTAACGTTTTCGGGGTATTTGCTGGTTAGTCTTATTTTAAGTGTATCATTCGCTAGTGAATTTGCGATACTGATTGTAGGGCTTTTGAGCAGTATTTCTGGTAATTTAAAAATAGAATCACGGTAATCGCTTGTAATAAGTTTAACAGCGTAGGCGCTTCCTTTCAATGGGATCAGTTTAAATTTTCCCATGCCGTAACTATCAGTTTCAATAGTATCAACAGATATATTGTCCTTGTACAAAATCCCCGTGGCCTTCATTGGTGACCCTTCCTTAGTTTTTATTTCCCAGCCAACCCAGCTAGCGATTGCATGAACGAGATACCCCCCTTCAGGATAAAATTTAACAAGGATCTGTTTATTGGGCGAAGGTATGATCAGCTTAACATTCTGTAGATCTTTATTGTATTTGACCTGTACATCCAAGATGTTGTTATCGGCATTGGTCTGGCTAATAGGTATATAGTATTTCCCTTCATTATCTGTTTTTGCATTGCCTGTGATCAGCGGACGCCTGATATCACCAATACTATAATTTATTGCGGCTCCCTGAATAGGCATGCCGTCTTTAGTAACAACGGTCAGAATAGCTTTTCTATTAGCATTATTGACTTTCGTCGTATCCAGATTCAATGAAGTCTTAAATGTTAATTCATTGGTGGCTGCAATTGTAATGGGCTGGACGAAAACGTCCCCGGGTTTTCCCTTAAATAATTGATTAGTATACAGCATAAAGCTGTAATTGCCCGCTGGAATTGTATCCGGCAAAAAAACATTTCCAAACGATATTCCATCCGCCATTAGAAATTTTTGCTCTAAAACTATCGCTTTACTCAAATCATTAATCAGCGAGACAGATAATACCTGTGGATTATCACTGTTTTTTCTGTTCAATAAATAAGCGGTGAACCAGACATTTTCATTTTGGGCATAAATTGTCTTATCAAAATGAGCGAAAAGAACTTGCGTTGGTTTTTGCAAACTATACCACCTCATCTTTTTTTCAATTGAATCAGGCAAAATATTTTGCGCAGATAAGTTGAAATGGATTAGCTGGAAAATGAAAAGAAGGAGAGCTTTAAGTATGATATTTTTTAGGTGGTGCATAGCTGCCAATGCTGGATAAGGCTTTAACTACCATAAATATAAACATTCTTTCAGAAACCTATATTACAAATAAAACGGCACAAAATTTTCATCAGCCAATTCACAACTTACCAGCATCGAGGTGAATAGGATATCGCCAAAAATATTGGCTATGGCGGTATCGGCAGCATCACGGCCGGTGGCTATTTTAATCAGACCGTTCAACGGTACCAGTTTGGTCGCATCAAACAATATCCATTCATCACCGATGTAAGCCTCAAAGCAGGCATGAAAATCGCCGGGCTTTAACTGGTAGGCATAGCCGGTAAAATACCGGGCCGGAATAGTAAGGGCACGGCATAACGCAATACCCAAATGCGCAAAATCACGGCACACACCGACTTGCTCGGTAACGGTATCATAAGCCGATGTTTGCGAATTGCTGAATCCGCTACGATACTCTACATTTCTGTTGATCCAGTTAATCAGTGTAACTACTTTTTCAAAGGGGTTTGCAATATGGCCAAACAGATTATTGGCAAGTCTGAACAATTTATCCGACTGACAATAACGGCTTG
>DATHLW010000518.1:0-11546 GCA_035487675.1 Mucilaginibacter sp.
TAGACAACTTTCAGCCCCTCAACTGTAATTTTATCAGTTGCTAAACATCCACCCATCGGAGGGACAAGGTCTTTAATCTCTTCTGCTTTTAATCTGAAGTTTTTTGCCATATCTAACAGCAAATTAATGAAAATAATTTGAGCACTATTTACCTATATTAGATTGTTAAGAAATGAAGATAGTCCTCCTTTTTTTTGCGATAATACTTTGTGCTGGATGTTCAAATCATCCAAAACAAATTAATGTAAGGATCAGCATGGCTGACAGCAACCGATCATTAAAGATCAGCGGTTTTGATAAGGCAATCATTACTGATATTGGCCGGGATACTAATAATGAAGCCTGGCAAAGTTTGCTTCCTGTTTACAAAATGCCATCGGATACCGATATGAAAGATTACCAGGAGGTTCAGCCAGGGAATTATAAGGTTGATGATAGCGTTGTGGTGTTTACTCCTGATACTGCATTTGTAAAGGATCAAGCCTATTTTTTAAGGTATTTCAGGCACGATGAAGGTATAAGCGCCTTGCAATATATCCGCGACAAAAAACGGCCGGGTAGCTTAAGCTATAAAGATTTGGTTTTTAGCTATTAAAAACGATCGCCCTATTGAATTTCAAATATAAATTCGTATATTTGCACCGTAATTAAAAGAATCAGAGGGGGCAATAGTCCCCTCTTTTATTTACCTGTAAAATCGTCAGCCAAAAAATACGGACAAATGGATATCGAAAAGAGGGTGATAGAATTAGTTGAAGAAAAGATCTCCGCTGAAGGGCGGACCGACCTGTTCCTGGTGGATGTAAAAATGCACTCGAACGGGAAATTGATCATACTGGTAGATGGTGACAAAGGTATAGGCATTGCAGATTGTGCGGCTATAAGCAGGCATGTAGGCTTTCACCTCGAAGAAGAAAATGTGGTGGATAACGCCTATAACCTGGAGGTGTCATCACCGGGAATTGATGCACCGTTGTCATTGCCGCGTCAATATGTAAAAAATGTAGGCAGGCAATTGGCCATCAAAATGGCTGATGGCAGCAAAAAAGAGGGTAAATTGACAGGAATGACGGAAGATGCCGTTGTAATAGAAGAAATTAATAAACAAAAAGGGAAGAAAGCTGAAGCAATTGAAAGCGTAGTACCTTTAACGCAAATAACAGAAACAAAAGTTTTAATATCATTCAAGTAAAAAATGAGCAATATTAATTTAATTGAGTCTTTTCAGGAATTTAAAGATTTCAAAAACATTGACCGCCCAACCATGATGAGTGTTCTGGAAGACGTTTTCAGAAGCATGATCAGGAAAAAGTATGGTAACGATGAAAATTGTGACGTGATCGTAAACACCGACAACGGTGACTTGGAGATCTGGCGTACCCGTACGGTAATGGAAGATGGTTTTTCTGAAGACGATGACCTGGAGATTGAATTGGCCGAAGTACACAAATATGATCCGGATCTGGAAGTGGGTGATGAATATGTGGAGCAGATCACACTGGAAAGCTTTGGCCGCCGTGCTATTTTGGCTGCCCGCCAAACGCTGGTGTCAAAGATCCTCGAACTTGAAAAAGACGAAATATTTAAGAAATATAAGGATCGTGTGGGTGAGATCGTGACCGGAGAAGTGTACCAGGTTTGGAAAAAGGAAACTTTGGTATTGGATGATGAAGGCAATGAGCTATTGTTGCCGAAATCAGAACAGATACCTGCCGATTACTTCAAAAAAGGTGATAACGTGAAAGCGGTAGTGAGCAAAGTGGATATGCTGAACAGCAATCCTAAGATCATTATTTCGCGTACAGCCCCTGAGTTTTTACAGCGTTTATTTGAGCTGGAAGTACCGGAAATTTTTGATGGCTTGATCACCATCAAGAAAATCGTGCGTGAACCGGGCGAAAGGGCAAAAGTAGCTGTTGAATCTTATGATGACCGTATTGATCCGGTAGGTGCCTGCGTAGGTATGAAAGGATCGCGCATACATGGTATTGTACGTGAATTGAAAAACGAAAATATTGACGTAATTAATTTTACCAATAATTTGCAATTGTACATTCAACGCGCACTGTCACCAGCAAAAATCACATCTATCAAACTGGATGATGAGAAAAAAACGGCAGCGGTGTATTTAAAACCGGACCAGGTATCATTGGCTATCGGCCGTGGCGGTCATAATATCAAACTGGCAGGCAAACTGACAGGTTATGAGATAGATGTTTACCGCGAAGCTGATGAGCAGGATGAGGACGTAGATATCGAAGAATTCTCAGATGAAATAGATAGCTGGATACTGGATGAGTTTAAACGTATAGGCCTGGATACTGCAAAATCAGTATTGGCTTTATCAGTTAACGAGTTGGTTAAACGTACCGATCTGGAGGAAGAAACGGTGAAAGAAGTTCTATCTATTCTACAAGCTGAGTTTGAATAAACAGAATAAGCAAAATTAAAATCGTATTTTTGCAAAATTAAGCAGAGAAAGTAATAATAAATGTCAGACGACAAATCTATAAAATTAATAAAAGCAGTAAAGGAACTCAACATTGGCATGGGTACCATTGTCGATTTTTTGACCGCAAAAGGTTTCAAAGTCGAGAAGCAGCCTATGGCCATGCTAACTGGTGATATGTATACTACCTTGTTGAAAGAATTTGCTGCCGACAAAATTATTAAAGAAGAGGCCAAGCAGATCAGTATCGGCAAGATCAGGAAGGAAGATACAGTTCAGGTTTCTGAGAAACCGGTTGAACAGCGTCGTTCAAGGGATTTTGAAAATGAAGAGATCCTGATCAAAAATACAGGCCATTTTTCAACGCCGGTTGAAAAACCGAAACCAGAACCCGTAAAAACTGAAGACAGAAATGATGTTAGCTTACCGGGCGTAAAGGTAGTTGGGAAAATAGATCTGAATGCACCGTACCGTGCTGAGAAAAAAGAAGAACCTGCAGTAGTTGCTAAGGAAGAAGTAAAGGTCCCGGAAGTTAAACCAGAGCCTAAGGAAGAAGTAAAGGCCCCGGTTGTAAAGGCTGAACCGGAACCTGTAAAAGAACCTGTAAAACCAGTGGTTGAGAAACCAATTGTGGTAGAAGAGCCGGTTCAGAATGAAGAGCCTGAAGATGAAGTGATCAGGGCAAAAGCGCAAAGGTTAAGTGGTCCTAACGTTGTGGGTAAGATACAATTACCTGTTAACGAACCAAAACGTAACCAGCCTGTAGCCTCTTCATCTAACACTAACAGCGCTGCAGACCACAAGCGTAAAAGAAAGCGTAAGGATAATCAGGGTGGAAATGGCCAGCAGGGTGGTAATAACCAGCCGCCACAGGGTAACATTAACCCCAATCGCCCTGATTTCAGGAACAGGAGTCAGAATGCCGGTGCTGGTGGCAATCGCCAGGACTTCAGAAGAGGAGCGCCAAGCACACCAAAAGAAGAACCTTCAGAAAAGGAAATACAGGATCAGATTAAAGCAACACTGGCCCGTTTAAGCGGGGCCGGGAAGTCTGGTAAGTTTGCACAACGGGCAAAATTCCGCCGTCAAAAACGTGATGATGTTGCTGCAAGTGCCGAAGAACTGGCTTTAGAGCAGGAACTGCAATCAAAAGTATTGAAGGTAACCGAATTTGTTACGGCAAACGAACTGGCATCCATGATGGATGTATCTGTTACACAGATCATATCCACTTGTATGAGCCTCGGTATGTTCGTATCCATCAACCAAAGGCTGGATGCTGAAACTTTAACCATTGTGGCAGACGAGTTTGGCTACCAGGTTGAGTTTGTGAAGCCGCAGGATGAGGAAGCAAACCTGGATACACCGGATGATCCGGAAGATTTGATTCCACGTGCACCGATCGTGACCATCATGGGCCACGTCGACCACGGTAAAACCTCATTGCTCGATTTTATTCGCAAAACTAACGTAATAGGCGGTGAAGCGGGTGGTATTACCCAGCACATCGGCGCGTATGAAGTAACCTTACCTGAGAATAAAGGGAAAATAACTTTCCTGGATACACCGGGCCACGAAGCGTTTACCGCGATGCGTGCCAGGGGTGCCCAGGTAACCGATATTGTAATTATTGTGATCGCAGCTGACGACAGTGTGATGCCTCAAACACGTGAGGCCATCAATCATGCCCAGGCAGCAGGTGCACCAATGATATTTGCTTTCAACAAAATAGATAAGCCAGGCGCAAATGCCGATAAGATACGCGAACAATTATCAGCCATGAATATTTTGGTTGAAGAATGGGGCGGTAAATATCAGTCGCAGGAAATATCAGCCAAAACCGGGCTAAACGTAGATAAGCTGTTAGAAAAAGTATTGCTTGAAGCGGAATTGCTGGAGTTAACAGCTAATCCAAACAAGCGCGCGATCGGAACGGTTATAGAAGCTGCATTAGATAAAGGTCGCGGTATTGTAACAACTGTGTTGGTACAAGCCGGAAGATTGAAAGTGGGTGATCCGATATTGGCAGGTTGCTATAGCGGCCGTGTAAAAGCATTAACCAACGAACGTGGCCAGCGCGTTGAATTCGCAGGCCCGTCAACACCTGTACAGGTGTTGGGTATGCAGGGCGCGCCAACAGCAGGCGATAAGTTTAATGCACTCGAAAGCGAAGTTGAGGCACGTGAGATTGCCAACAAACGACTGCAATTGCAACGCGAACAAGGCTTGCGTACGCAAAAACACATTACCCTTGACGAAATTGGCCGCCGCTTAGCTGTAGGAAACTTCAAGGAGTTGAATATTATAGTTAAAGGTGATGTGGATGGTTCAATTGAAGCATTATCCGACTCTTTATTGAAACTATCTACCGAGCAGATCCAGGTAAATATTATTTCAAAAGCTGTAGGTCAGATATCCGAATCCGATGTATTGCTGGCTTCAGCATCTGACGCGATCATCATCGGTTTCCAGGTACGCCCGTCAACCGGCGCACGCAAACTGGCAGAACAGGAACAGATCGATATCAGACTTTATTCAATTATCTACGATGCGATAAATGAGATAAAAGCTGCGATGGAAGGTATGCTTGCCCCTACGTTTGAAGAGAAAATTGTTGCTAACGTTGAGATACGCGAAACATTCAAGATAAGCAAAGTAGGTACAATCGCAGGTTGTATGGTACTGGATGGTAAGATTACCCGTAACAGCAAAATACGTGTGATCCGTGAAGGTGTGGTTATCTACACTGGTGAGCTTGCATCTTTAAAACGTTTTAAAGACGATGTTAAAGAAGTAAACGCGGGCTACGAGTGTGGTTTGAACATACAGAACTTTAACAATATCGAAGTAGGCGATATTGTAGAAGCTTACGAGAATGTAGAGGTTAAGCGGAAGCTGTAATAAAATATTTATAACAAATCAGAAGGCTCCTCCATGTTAATTGGGGGAGCCTTTTTGCTTTTAGTGACGTTTTAACATGTGGTGATGTTGTTTTATTGTATGATGCCTTTTGTGATGTTTTGCCTGTGCATTTGCGGCCTGGTAACTTAATGCTGTTAGTAAGATGATCGCTAATACTCTTAAAGTTTTCATAAATTAATGGGTTTAAATTGATCCAAAGTTACATTTTCTTTGATAGGACATGTTAATTAAGTCCTTGAGTATGATTAATTAGACGCTAATTCCAATTAACTATTAATGAGTAAATATTGCAATACAAGAAAATTAAATAAAACACAGTAACAAGATTAATACAAATAAGACTTATTAGTATGTTTTTCAACTAAAGATTTGGTTTATAACTAAAAGGTTAGTAAATTCCAACCACCATTACCTAACCAATATATAATCAAACTTTAATGAAAAAACGTATCCTTAGAATCAGCTTTTTGTGTGTTTTAAGCATTTTTTTTATTAATAGGTCATCTGGGCAGGCAGTAGCAGTTGACAGTACTGCTTTGAATACCACCATTGCAAAGGCAACTTCACAGTTTTATAAGACCATTGGCGAGGAATCCAGATTGTATAATGGCCATGAGTATCTTCCCTATGATCCCCGTATAAAGAATAATGCACTTTTCCCTTATGATGCAAAGACCTGGGAAACCGGCGAGGTTAATTATGATGATGTAGTTTACAAAAATGTACCAATGATGTACGACGTTTACAAGGACGTTGTTATAGTGCAGTTGTACAACAAATTTTCGATGTTTAGTTTGTTAAGCAACCGGGTACACGACTTCACTTTTGCCAATCATCATTTTATAAGACTTGATGCAGATCAAATTAATGGCAGCCAATCGGGCATTACTCCCGGATTTTATGATCAGCTGTATGCTGGAAAGATAGAAATACTGGCAAAAAGGCAGAAAACCATACAAAACTCGTCGACTGTTGTAATTGTCCCTGAAACCTTTTTTAGCGCGACTAATGATTATTACCTGAAGAAAGGAAATGCCTACTATAAAATAGGCAGTAAAGGCTCTGTTTTAAAATTATTAAAAGATAAGAAAAGCCAGCTTCAGCAATATCTCAGGCAAAATAATATCAGCTATAGGGATGACCCTGAAGGCGCGATGGCTAAAATGGCCTCGTATTACGACCATTTGACTAATTAAAAACTCGTGCTGCGGCAAATCGTATTTAGGAAATGCCAATTATAAAAGACACAATAGGCATGGAGCTTAAAAATGTCATTAAAGCCATTATTGAACTGTTATTCAAATGAAGAAAATTTACTTTTTAAGCTTGTGCATCATTGCCTTCTTTAAATTGGCGAGTGCCCAGGACACTGAAAAAAAGCTGATAAGCGTTGACTTTCATCAGGCTAAAATCGAACAATTTGCAAGCGATCTCGAATCGAAAACCGGTTATCATTTTTATTATGACCCTGCGCAATTTGATAGTTTGAAAGTAACTCTGCAGGCAACTGACAGAACGCTCGATGCTATTTTATATATGACATTTGACAAAACTGTGTATCATTTTGCAATTATTGAGCAAAAGATTTTCTTAACCAGGGGGCGTGAAATGAGGCCTGGTCTTACAGCAGGCTTCTTTAGTCCCCCGTCCTCGGCAGCCCCCCAGCCGACTACGATAGTAGACTATGCAGAAGAGAAGGTGGTAAAGGTGGCAGAAGCAACAACGGAGAACAAGCTGTATGAGATAGGATTACGGACGAGCAACCTGAAAGGTACGGCGAATTTGGCGGGTTATATCAGGAATGCCAAAACAGGAGAAGGGATCATCGGGGCGAGCATATATAACCCTGATACCAAAACCGGCATTGCCACTGACCAGTTTGGGTATTACTCATTAACCCTGCCCAAAGGCAGGCAAACACTGACGATTAAGGGGCTGGGGATGAAGGACACAAGAAGGAAGATCATATTGTATTCGGATGGCAAGCTGAACATCGAGATGCAGGAACAGGTAACCTCCCTCAAAGAAGTGAAGATCTCGGCCGAAAAAGTAGCCAATGTGAGAAGCGTGGAGATGGGCGTAAATAAACTGGATATCAAAAGCATAAAGCAGATCCCCACCGCCTTTGGCGAAGCCGATGTGCTCAGGGTAGTGCTAACGCTTCCCGGTGTACAATCGGTAGGTGAAGCCACTACAGGCTTTAACGTACGGGGCGGCTCCGCCGATCAGAACCTGATCCTGCTAAATGATGCCACGATCTATAACCCCTCGCACTTCTTCGGCTTTTTCTCGGCCTTTAACCCGGATATCGTAAAAAACATCGAACTGTATAAAAGTACCATCCCGGAGAAGTACGGGGGCAGGCTATCCTCGGTACTGGATGTAACGGACCGGGAAGGCAATAAGAAGAAATTCACGGGAACAGCGGGCATAGGCTTACTAACAAGCAGGCTGAACGTGGAGGGCCCAATCATCAAGGACAAGACCTCGTTTATCTTTGGTGCAAGGACAACCTATTCAGACTGGCTGCTGAGTTTGCTGCCGGAAGCTTATAAACATAGCTCTGCCTCGTTCTATGACGCGAATTTGGACATCAGCCACCAGATCGATGAAAAGAACAACATCTACCTCACTACGTACTGGAGCCAGGACAAATTCAGGCTGAACAGTGATACAGCCTACGGATATAGCAACCGTAACGCCAACATCAAGTGGAAACACAACTTCAACAATAAGCTGTACAGTGTTCTAATGACCGGTATAGACGACTACCAGTATAATGTATCGAGCACGGCCAACCCGGTAAATGCCTATAAGCTGAACTTTGCCGTAAAACAGTACGATCTGAAGGCAGACTTCAACTATTATCTGAACCCGAAGAATACGATCAACTTCGGGTTGAGCGGGATCAACTACCACCTGAACCCGGGGGATAATGAGCCAAACGACTCAAAATCATTGGTGACTCCCGACCAGGTACCGATGGAACAGGCGCTGGAGAGTGCACTGTACCTGGGAGACAAATATGATGTAACACCGCAACTATCCATCAGCGCAGGGATCAGGTACTCCCTGTATGCCTACCTGGGCCCGCAGACGGTGGATCACTATGCACCAAACCTGCCGAAGGAAAGTGTCAACGTAGTAGACAGTACCACCTATGGCAATAATAAGGTGATCAACACGTACGGTGGCCCTGAGGTGAGATTGTCAGCACGGTATACTATAGGCGATAACACATCGATCAAGGCATCGTACAATACCCTGCGACAATACATTCATTTGCTGTCGAACACGACGGCCATATCACCGACGGATACCTACAAGCTGAGCGACCCGAATATTAAGCCGCAGTTTGGTAAACAAGCCTCGTTGGGCTTGTATCATAACAACCAGGCCAACACGATTGAGATGTCGGTGGAAGGATATTACAAATGGATCAGCAATTATTTGGATTACAAGAGCGGGGCGACACTGATACTGAACCACCATATCGAGCAGGATGTGCTGGAAACAAGAGGAAAAGCCTACGGGATAGAGTTCCTGATCAAGAAGACGGCAGGGAAGCTGAACGGCTGGGTAAGTTACACCTATTCGAGGACTTTCCTCAGACAGGACGACCCCAATGCAGGGGAACTGATCAATGGCGGGGCATATTATCCTGCCAATTATGACAAACCACACGATGTTAACTTTAACGGTAATTATAGGTTCAGCCACCGGTTTAGTGTATCGCTGGATGTAACCTATAGTACTGGCCGCCCAATTACATTACCAATCGCTAAATATGAATATGCCGGATCGGAACGGGTATTTTATTCGGACAGGAACGCTTACCGCATACCGGATTATTTCAGGACAGATTTCTCAATGAATATCGAAGGCAATCATAAAGTACACCAGCTAACCCATAATTCGTGGACGATAGGCGTTTACAATCTAACGGGGCGTGCTAATGCTTATTCTACCTTCTTTACTGAGCAGGGTGGCATCATTAATGGGTATAAGCTGTCCATATTTGCCCGGCCGATTCCGTTTATTAACTATAATATTAGGTTTTAAATGAATCGTAAAGGCTGTATATATCTGATACTTATTTCAGGCGTGGTAACAGCCAGTTGCAGGAAGCCTTATGAGCCGCCTGTTGTTGCTGTAAATAATAATTACCTGGTGGTTGAAGGAGTGATCAATGCCGGGTCGGATTCCACGTTTATTAAGCTTAGCCGTACAGTAAAAATTTCAGATAAGGTAGCAATCAAGCCTGAATCGGGTGCTGTGCTCACCATCGAGGGTGACCAAAATACATCTTATCCTTTAACTGAAACAGGCAACGGTAATTACGCGTCTCCCGGTTTAAACCTGGGTAATACTCATAAATATCGTTTGAGAATAAAAACAGTAAATAATGAACAGTACTTGTCGGATTATGTGGAGGTATTAAACTCACCGCCTATTGATAGTGTCAACTACGATGTTAAGGGCACGCTTACTACACCGGGATTAAATGTTTATGTAAATACGCATGACCCTAATAATAAGGTGCTATATTACCGTTGGGATTACCAGGAAACATGGGTAATTCAATCCTATTATTCTTCCTATTTTAAATCTAATGGTGACACTGTGTTGGGGAGGGATTTAATAAATGATAATATTACTGATTGCTGGCAAAGTGATACTTCAAGTACAATTCTTTTAGGATCAACTGCTAAATTGTCACAAGATATTCTCTCTAATTATACAATTATTTCTATTCCATCGACATCTGAAAAATTAGGTAATAAATACAGCATTCTGGTGAGGCAATATGCCTTAACATCGGATGCCTATAATTTCTACGTAAACCTGAAAAAGAATACCGAACAGTTAGGGAGTATTTTTGACGCGCAACCGTCAGAGTTAACAGGTAATATACACTGCGTCACTAATCCGTCTGAGCCTGTGATCGGCTATATTAGCGTTGGCGCAACGTCAAGCCAGCGGATATTTGCTACTAATCGGCAATTACCAACATGGCGAACGGATAAACCCTTTTATGCTGGTTGCCATCTTGCTTTTGAATGGCCAACATTCCCGTGCTGCTACTATAATTTTGGTGGGGAAAATCAGGTGGATGAATATATTAATTATAATAAAGGGGGGCACTCGAATCCATTAATACCAATTGATGCTTTATCCGTGCCGGGCCATCCGCCATTAGGATATACCGCATCAACAAGGAATTGCGTGGACTGCACGGTAAGAGGAACTAATAAACGACCTGCTTTTTGGAGGTAAAAATGAATAAAAAAACATATAAATACCTACTAACGATTATCGCTTTGATTATATTCATTACATGTAAAAAGCCATATCTTCCATCTGTGATAGCGATCAATACGGGTTACCTGGTTGTGGAAGGAACAATCAATACGGGTTCAGATTCTACTGCAGTTCATTTAACCCACACTATCCCAATATCCTCACCTGCAGGTACGCTATCCCCTCCCGAATTAAACGCAACGGTTACAGTTGAAAGCAGTCAAAATGCTACTTATCCTTTAACCGAAGCAGGAAACGGGTACTACATAGCTGTAGGTTTGAATTTGAGTGGGTCGAACCAATACAAATTAAAAATTATTACATCGGCAAGCAAAGTTTATGAGTCTGACTTTGTACCAGTAAAAAATTCACCGCCTATGGATAGCGTATCCTATCAAGCGGAAAATACCAGTTTAAAAATAAACGTCACTACGCGCGATGCATCCAATAGTACGCGCTATTACCGCTGGGATTATAACGAGACCTGGATCATCCATTCAAGATATGAATCGTTTCTCGAACTTCAAAAAAGCCCGGTTGATAGCATAGTCAAACGGCCACCCGCTGATCAGATTTACACTTGCTGGCAGTCAGACCAGTCAAGCGATATTATTTTGGCATCAACAGCAAAATTATCAAATGATATATTGATCAATTACCCTGTTGCGATAATACCATCGACATCAGAAAAACTTGCTGAGCGTTATAGTATATTGATTAAACAATATGCTATGACACCAGATGCGTTTAATTATTATCAGGAACTTAGAAAAAATACTGAAAGTTTAGGAACTATTTTTGATCCGCAACCATCATCACTAACAGGGAATATACATTGTACTACAAACCCGTCAGAACAAGTAATCGGATATAT
>DATHLW010000519.1:0-2699 GCA_035487675.1 Mucilaginibacter sp.
TATCGAGTATCAGTTCGCCTGTTTCCTGGTTATCCCTGAAAATGGCGCAACTGTGTAAAATTTTATCAACCAGTGTAGTTTTACCGTGGTCAACGTGTGCGATGATCGCTATATTTCTGATTTTTTGCATGAAAATGCCGCTCCTAAATTTGCGGCAAAGGTACGCTTAATTAATCAGATTCGGAAGTGCTTGCCTGACTATTAAAGGAATAATGATATAGGATTAACAATCAGGGATTGGTTTATTGCTGGATTGTGGTATTGTTGGCATGGCGCGAGGCGGGTTGAAAGCATCTGTGCCAATTAACAAACTATGTTAATGCAACTACATGAGGGCCAAAAACCTTTCACCTTTTTCGCTTTCGCCTTTCAGCTTAGACACCATTACTTAATGCAGACTTATCACACGCGTGATCTGCCATTTATCATCCTTGTGCCGCCAAACAACAATAAATTTATCTGGTTTTGACTCGGAGTTTCCCTCTGCATGATTGATAAACCTGTGAAGAGCTATTTCCACAGCACCATAACCTTTGATAGGGTAAACTTCTATACTTCCCTTCACTAATACCCTTGTCACTTTGCCGCAAATATTCTTTTGGATGGCATCCAAAAGATCTTTTTTCGATGTCATTAAACCACCCTTATCATGGTAAAACTCTATGCTATCCGAAAAAATGGCCGCTTGTGTTTTCATATCGCAGGTATTGTATGCGTTGAAATAAACACTATCCATATGGACAATTGCATTGTACAATTCCTGCGACTCGGGCTTATACGTATAGGATTCCTGGCTATGGGCTTTTGAGTAAATAAAAAAAGCAATTACACTTAGTACTACTATTTTAAAATTCTTCATTGGGCATTTAGTTATTTGATTGACAAAATACATAATAATGCCCATGAATCTCCAAGCGCATGCCAGTTAATCAATGCACTATGAATCAATAGCTTACAGTTAAGCAAAGGTGGGTAACGTACGTTTCCGATACATTCAATGTTCGCTTCTGACCTTTGGCCTACTTAATGAATGCGGATATTATCGCCCAAAAGCCCACACCAAAAACTTAGGCATGGCATCTGCCCAGGTAGCAGGATTGTGCGTGCCACCGACCACTTCGAGGTATTGTATATCGCCGGGACGGGTATAGCCTTTATTCTCCAGTTCTTTGATCAGGTCGACAGTATCATCAATAGAATCAATGATGCCATTCATGTTCCTGTCGGCGGTTTCATCCTTAGTACCGGTTTGCAGCCAGAATTTTAAATCGGGCTTAGCAGCAGTATTACGGATAATGCTGTGCATAATACGGTCGTTATCTGTATAGCCTTTGCCTAATTCTTTAGCTCTCCACCAAAACGAACCAGAGAATACACCAACTTTATTAAAAAACTCGGAATGATTCCAGCTAATATCCATAGCAGACAATCCACCCAATGAAAAACCGGCGAAAGCAGTTATATCAAAATCAGCTATGCCTGTTTCTTTTTTAATAAGGGGCAATAATTCGGTAATCACAAATTTGGTATAAGCCGCGGCTTTTGAGCCGCGCTGTTTATAATCGGGTTTACCGGCGGTGCCATATTCCTGTATGCGCTCATCACCGGCATGTATAACCGCAACTAAAACAGGCTTTATACGATAGGTATTATATAAACTTTCCAGTGTTTCTTTTAGCCTTAAATTTTCTGCCTCCTGCCCGTCGTTCAATAATAGCAGGTTAAGCGGCTCCGACCGTTCATAGCTCTCAGGCATCATCAAAGTGATGGTTACCTCCCGTTTTAACGGTTCAGAAACAATAGTGATTACTTGTTCGGTTACTTCCATTTCGGTCACATTCCAACTCCAATACATCTTCAAATCAATTTATTATAAGGGCGCAAAAATAGTTTTTATCAATTTATTACATGCATCTACGGAATAATTTGACAGAATGTTGTCTTTTTAAATCAAAGCACCTAACTTACATTTACTAAAGCAGCTATACTTTGACAGAACAATATCACAGATGGTACTCGCATAATTTGGGGCTCGACGTGGAGATGCTGGTATTCGGCGACCGCGGCTACCCGGTAATTTTATTTCCGACCTCACAAGGCAGATATTTTCAGAATAAAGATGAAGGATTGATCGAATCCGTAAGGTGGTTTGTAGATGAAGGCCTGGTAAAGATCTATTGCCCGGACAGCTTAGACTGGCTTACCTGGTACAATAAAGGCGTTCATCCGCTCGAGCGGGCACGCAATTATAATATTTATGATAAAATGCTTTATGAGGAGCTTGCTCCCTGGGCCATGCAGGAAACCGGTGTGAGTAAAATAGCCACGGCAGGATGCAGCTTTGGCGGCTACCATGCGGTCAACTTTGGATTGAAGCACCCTGACAAGACAGGTCACATATTCAGTATGAGCGGAGCTTTTGACATCAAACAGTTTATGGACGGCTTTTATAATGATGATGTGTTTTATAATAATCCACCCGATTACCTGCCCGGAAGTGACAAGTGGGAATTGTGGCAGATGAACATCATCCTGGGTACAGCCGAGCATGACATTTGCAGGGGGGATAACGATCAGTTGTCAAACATTTTACGACAAAAAAACATTAACCATTGGCTCGATGTACGCGGCATAGGCGATCACGACTGGCCGATGTGGCGGGTGATGTTCCCGCATTATCTGAGTACGATTTAGTGATT
>DATHLW010000520.1:0-2110 GCA_035487675.1 Mucilaginibacter sp.
TGGCAAATTCGCATAAAATTCTCAAAATTAAAACGTTAGTTAATCTACAATTCTCATAGGATTAATATTGTTTTTTCTGTTCGATATGTAAAAAAACAGGCCCTAAACGATGGTTTTTTTCTATTCCCTCCTTTTTATTTAGCTTTGGCATCGAATTCAAAAAAGCATAAAAAAATATGGACTACGATTTAATTGTAATAGGGTCTGGCCCCGGAGGTTATGTGGCTGCTATACGTGCTTCACAACTTGGCTTAAAAACCGCTATAGTTGAGAAGGAATCATTAGGGGGTATTTGCCTTAACTGGGGTTGTATTCCAACAAAGGCTTTATTAAAAAGCGCACAGGTATTTGAATATTTAAATCATGCTGCTGATTATGGTGTGAAAGTTTCGGGAGGTGAAGTTGATTTTGAATCGGTAATAAAAAGAAGCCGCGGTGTAGCTGACGGAATGAGCAAGGGCGTTCAATTCCTGATGAAGAAGAATAAGATCGAAGTGCTGATGGGTATTGGTAAACTTAAAGCAAAAAATACTGTTGAAGTGAAAGCTGCTGATGGCGCTACCAAAAGCTATATTGCAAAACATATTATATTGGCTACAGGCGGCCGGTCCCGCGAATTACCTAATATCAAACAGGATGGCGTAAAAGTAATTGGTTACCGCCAGGCAATGAACCTGCCTAAGCAACCTCAATCTATGATCGTTGTGGGATCTGGCGCTATTGGTATTGAGTTTGCCTATTTCTATAGCGCGATCGGTACCAAAGTAACTGTGGTTGAATTCTTAGATAATATTGTTCCGTTAGAGGACGAGGAAGTTTCAAAACAACTGAGCCGTATCCTGAAGAAACAGGGTATCGAGATCATGACGAGCTCCAATGTGGAATCGGTAGACAGCAGTGGCGACATTTGCAAAGTCAATGTAAAAACACCGACCGGTAACGTATCATTGGAAGCAGAGATCATATTATCAGCTGTTGGTATCAGCACCAATATTGAAGGTATAGGTCTGGAAGAATTAGGTGTTAAAACTGATAAGGGAAAAGTACTGGTTGACGACTTTTATAAAACCAATGTTGACGGTATTTATGCGATAGGTGATATTGTTAAAGGGCAAGCTCTTGCACACGTAGCCTCTGCTGAAGGTATCATCTGCGTTGAGAAGATCACCGGGCATAACCCTGAGCCGTTAAATTATAATAACATCCCGGGCTGTACTTATTGCAGCCCTGAAATAGCTTCCGTTGGTTATACTGAAAAAGCTGCCAAAGAAGCGGGTTACGAAATCAAAGTAGGTAAATTTCCTTTCTCTGCTTCTGGTAAGGCATCTGCAGCCGGTGCAAAAGATGGCTTTGTAAAGGTGATCTTTGATGCGAAATACGGTGAGTTTTTGGGTGCGCATATGCTGGGCCATAACGTAACGGAAATGATTGCCGAAGTAGTAACAGCTCGCAAGCTGGAAACGACCGGGCATGATATCATCAAATCCGTCCACCCTCACCCTACCATGAGCGAGGCGGTAATGGAAGCTGCTGCTGAAGCTTACGGCGAGTGTATACACTTGTAAGAGTTTATAGTTGATGGTTCGTAATTCATGGATTACTCCGGCTATGAACCATTAACTATGATCCATGAACTACCCATCTATGAAATTACACACCATCGATACCGGTTTTTTCAAGTTAGACGGCGGCGCTATGTTTGGCGTTGTTCCAAAAACTATCTGGAATAAAACCAATCCGGCCGACGAAAATAATTTATGCACCTGGGCTATGCGTTGCCTGTTGGTTGAAGACAACAATCGGCTCATTTTAATCGATACCGGTATCGGCAACAAACAGGACGCCAGATTTTTCAGCCATTATTATTTGCATGGCGATGCCAGTTTGGAAACCTCATTAGCCAAACTTGGTTTTAGCACCGACGACATTACAGATGTTTTTTTAACGCACCTCCATTTTGACCATGTTGGCGGGGCTGTAAAAAGAGCGGGGGAAACACTATCACCTACTTTTAAAAGCGCCACTTATTGGAGCAACAAACAACATTGGGATTGGGCCGTAAGCCCTAATGACCGTGAAAAAGCATCCTTTCTAAAAGAAAATATCTTGC
>DATHLW010000521.1:0-18636 GCA_035487675.1 Mucilaginibacter sp.
AAGCAAAATGGTCACCCGGAGCCATATAAGGTTACTCTTTGGGGCGTTGGTAACGAAAGCTGGGGTTGCGGCGGTAATATGACACCGGAATATTATTCGAACCTTTATAAACGATATGCAACCTACGCCAGGGACTACCCGGGCGCACGGTTAAAAAAAATAGCCAGTGGCCCAAACTCAGACGATTATAACTGGACCGAAGTATGTATGAAAAATATTGGTACCGGTATGTGGGGACTGACACTGCACTATTATACTATACCTACCGGGAATTGGGGGCACAAAGGTTCAGCCACCAGCTTTAACGAAGGTGAATATTTTAGCACCATGGTGAACTGCCTAAAAATGGAAGAATTGGTAACCAAACACTCGGCCATCATGGATAAATACGACCCTGAAAAACGTGTTGCTTTGGTGGTTGATGAATGGGGCGTTTGGACCGATGTGGAGCCGGGCACTAATCCCGGTTTCCTGTACCAGCAAAATAGTTTGCGTGATGCGCTTTTGGCTGCTACCACATTAAACATCTTCAACAACCATTGCGACAGGGTGAAAATGGCTAACCTTGCCCAAACGGTCAATGTATTGCAATCGTTGATCTTGACCGATAAGGATAAAATGCTGCTTACCCCAACCTACCATATATTCGATCTGTACAAAGTTCACCAGGATGCAAAATATCTGCCGGTAAAACTCAATTCACCCGATTATGAATTTGAGGGTAAAAAGATCCCGGCGGTAAGTATTTCTGCTTCACAGGATGCGGCAGGTAAAATACATATCTCGCTGGTCAACCTTGATCCGCATAATACAATTAAGGTTAGTACCGCGTTGGATGGTTTGCAATGGAATAAGGTGACCGGACAAATCCTTACTTCAGCTAATTTAACCGATATCAATACTTTTCAGCATCCGGATAAAGTGAGTATCGCTGGTTTTAACGGGGCAAAAAAGGATGGGAATAAGCTGGTGGTTGATATGCCTGCAAAATCAGTAGTAACATTAGAATTAAATTGATTGGAGCAATAAAAATAATTTAAATTAGTTCGCTCTATAAATCATTGTAAATCTGTTTACTGACCATGCTGCTATTAGGCATAGATATTGGAACATCCTCCGTTAAGGTAACCGTTGTAGATGCGGCTACACAAACTGGCATAGCATCGGCACAATACCCTGATACCGAAAGCCCTATATTGGTGCCCGAGCCCGGCTGGGCTGAACAATCTCCGGATATGTGGTGGCAGCAGTTGCATCATGCTATACAGTTGTGCAACAATAGTGGTACATATAATCCGCATGATATCTCAGCAATCGGGATAGCTTACCAGATGCATGGGCTGGTATTGGTAGATAAGAATCAGCATGTCTTACGCAACAGTATCATCTGGTGCGATAGCCGCGCTGTTGAAATTGGCGATAAAGCATTTACTGCTATCGGAGAAAAAAAATGCCTGAGCCATCTGCTCAATTCGCCCGGTAATTTCACGGCTTCTAAACTGGCCTGGGTAAAACAGAATGAACCAGCGGTATATGATCAGATCGACAAAATCATGCTGCCCGGCGACTTTATTGCTATGAAGCTTTCAGGCGATATTACCACTTCGGTGTCTGCTTTATCGGAAGGTATTTTTTATGATTTTAAAAATGATCAGCTTTCCAGTGATGTGCTGAAATATTTTGGCTTCAGCAAAAGCCTGTTTCCGTCTGTTAAACCTGTTTTTTCAAATCATGGCACCTTATCACGATCGGTTGCTGAAAAATTAAGGCTGAAGGCAGGTATACCTATCACCTATAAAGCGGGCGATCAGCCTAATAACGCACTTTCGTTGAATGTATTAAACCCCGGCGAGGTAGCAGCAACAGCCGGTACATCGGGTGTTATTTATGGCGTAAGTGATAAGTTAGCATACGACCCGCAGTCAAGGGTGAACACATTTGCACACGTCAATTATACCGAAAAACAAAAACGGCTTGGCATACTGCTTTGCATCAACGGGACCGGCAGGTTATACAGCTGGGCGAAAAACGTTTTCGGGTCATCGGTAAGTTATTCGCAGATGAACGAAAAAGCCGCGGAATCACCCATGGGTTGTTACGGTCTGAGGATATTACCATTTGGCAACGGCACGGAACGCATGCTCAATAATAAACCCATTAGCGCGCATATACATAACATTGATCTGAATATTCATGACCAATCACATGTTTTCAGGGCTGTGCAGGAAGGTATTGCGTGCGCTTTCAGGTATGGGCTGGATATTATGCGGGAGAATGGTATGAATCCTTCCGTCATTCGCGCAGGCAGGGCCAACTTGTTTTTGAGCGACTTATTCGCGAGCACTTTTGTCAATGCTACCGGCGTACCTGTTGAGCTTTATCATAATGACGGCAGTACAGGGGCAGCTTTAGGTGCGGGTATCGGCTCTGGGATATTTACGTCGCCTGCAGAAGCATTCAGCAATATGCAAAAGATGAAAGTGGTAGAACCATCGGGCAATAAATTTGAACCCGTTTACCAGGACTGGAAAAATTTGTTAGAAACGCAATTACAAAAGAACAATCAATAATTCAATCAATCTATAATCCTATAATTATGATCCTCACAGGCGAAAAAGAGTTTTTTAAAGGGATAGGCCAGGTAAAATATGAAGGTCCCCAAAGTGATAACCCACTGGCATTCCGCTGGTACGATGCAGATAAGATAGTAGCAGGAAAATCTATGAAAGATCATTTGCGTTTTGCCTGTGCTTACTGGCATTCGTTCTGCGGTTCTGGTGCCGATCCGTTTGGCGAGCCCACCCACCTTTTCCCATGGAATGAAAAGGCTGATGCTGTTGAACGCGCAAAAGACAAAATGGATGCTGCTTTTGAGTTCATCACCAAAATGAACCTGCCTTACTATTGCTTTCATGACGTGGATGTAGTGGATTATACCAATGATATTAACGAGAATGATAAGCGTTTGCAGGCCATGGTAGATTATGCCAAACAAAAGCAGGCTGCAAGTGGTGTAAAATTACTTTGGGGAACCGCCAACTTATTCTCCCACCGCAGGTATATGAATGGCGCGTCAACCAATCCTGATTTTCATGTCCTAACCCATGCCGCTGCACAAGTTAAAACGGCTTTAGATGCTACTATTGCACTGGGCGGAGAAAATTATGTTTTCTGGGGTGGCCGCGAAGGCTATATGACCTTGCTGAATACCGATATGAAGCGTGAGCAGGAACATTTTGCACAGTTTCTACACCAGTCAATAGCATATGCACGCAAACAAGGCTTTAAAGGCACCTTCTTTATCGAGCCAAAACCGTGTGAGCCAACCAAGCACCAATATGATTATGATGCAGCTACCGTACTAGGATTTTTGCAGAAATACGACCTGCTAAGAGATATGAAACTTAACCTGGAAGTGAACCATGCTACTTTGGCCGGACATACCTTCCAGCATGACCTGCAAGTGGCTGCTGACGCAGGTTTGCTTGGCTCTATCGACGCTAACCGGGGAGATGCACAGAATGGGTGGGATACCGACCAGTTCCCGAATAATATTAACGAGGTGGTTGAATATATGCTGATCATATTAGAAGCCGGTGGCTTTGCGGGCGGCGGTATAAACTTTGATGCCAAGATCCGCAGAAATTCAACCGACCCGGCAGATCTATTCTACGCCCATATTGGAGGCATGGATATTTTCGCACGGGCATTGATAATCGCCGATCAGATACTGCAAAAATCAGAATACAAGAAAATAAGAAAAGACAGGTATGCCTCGTTTGACAGCGGCACAGGCAAAGCTTTTGGAGAAGGAAAAGTAAGCCTGGAAGAACTCCGTAATTATGCCATAACCAACGGTGAACCTAAAACACTGAGCGGCAGACAAGAGTATCTTGAAAATTTGATAAATCGGTATATATAGTTTATAATTGTCAAACCAACATATTAAAACCTGAATTAACGCCAAAGAAACACAGATGGGAGCAGTATTTCTTCGGCTAATCAACCAAAAACCAATTAAATCAGCGATATGAGCAAGTTTACAAGCATAGACTACATCATTTTTGTAATCTATTTTTTTATTGTGGCCGGTTATGGCTACTACATTTACCGCAAAAAAAAGAAAACTGTTACCGATACACACGACTTTTTTTTAGCCGAAGGCTCCCTCACATGGTGGGCAATAGGTGCATCTTTGATAGCTTCTAACATCTCGGCAGAACAATTTATCGGCATGAGCGGTAATGGATTCAGCATTGGCATAGCTGTAGCTGCTTATGAGTGGATAGCCGCCATCGCATTGATCATTGTTGCTGTATGGTTTATACCCGTATATCTTAAAAATAAGATATTTACGATGCCTCAGTTCCTGAAAACGCGCTATAATGAAACAGTGGCGCTTATTATGGCTATTTTCTGGCTGTTCCTATATGTGTTTGTAAATCTTACTTCTATATTATTTCTCGGTTCGCTGGCAATTAATAACCTTATAGGCGGGAATACCGACAGTTTTCACTATATAATTTTAGCCTTATCCTTATTTGCTGTTTTTATTACCCTTGGCGGGATGAAGGTAATTGGCTATACTGACGTAATACAGGTTAGTGTGCTTATTATTGGCGGCCTTGCCACTACTTATATTGCCCTGACAGTTGTGAGCAAAGCCTTTGGTTTCGGCGAAAATATACTGGAAGGGTTTAACCAGTTAGTAAAAAATGCCCCAGACCATTTCCATATGATATTCGCGAAACCTAATGCCTATTCTTCGCAGCATCAGGTGGATAATTACGTTACTATCCCTGGGTTACTCTCTTATGTCGCAGGTATCTGGATAGTGAATCTTAATTACTGGGGCTGCAACCAGTATATCACCCAACGGGCACTTGGCGCCGACCTGCAGACAGCACGTAAAGGTATTTTATTTGCTGGCTTTTTAAAATTGCTGATGCCCGTAATAGTTATGCTGCCGGGAATTGCCGCGTATGTACTTCACCAAAAAGGAATGCTGCATGCCGAAATGCTGGTGAACAGCAAGCATGGCGAAGTGGTATCGGATAACGCATATTCAGCTATATTAGGCTATTTACCGAATGGTTTAATAGGCCTTTCGCTTGCTGCGCTTACGGCCGCTATAGTTGCGTCGCTTGCCGGTAAGGCAAATAGTATTTCCACCATCTTCACGCTTGATATCTATAAGAAATACATTAAAAAGGAAGCTGGTGAAAAGGACATGGTTTTGATAGGCCGGATAACTATTCTCGCAGCTTTATTCATTTCCATATTATTTACATGGAAAGATTCCCTGGGGATAGGTGGCACGGGTGGTTTTACCTTTATCCAAAAAGGTACAGGCTTTTTCAGCCCCGGAGTATTTGCGATGTTTATACTGGGTATGTTCTGGCGGCGTACTACTGGTGCGGCTGCAGTAGTGGGGGTAATCACCGGTTTTTTGCTTTCAATAGTATTCAACATCTTCGCTCCTACGTGGTTTGGTCACGAAACATTCCTGTATACAGCATATAAACAATTCGATGAAAATGGCAAAATTGTTTGGGAAATCCCCTTTCATATTTGCATGGGCCTTTCGTTTGCCTTTACTATGCTAGTGATGATCCTTATCAGCCTTGGCGGGCCTAAAGTGAACCCCAAAGCTTTTGTACTTGATAAATCAATGTTTAAAGTATCGCCGGGGGTACTGGCAATGATTGTTATTACATTACTCATTATTTCAATGCTGTATTTGAGGTTCTGGTAGTAAAACTAAATCAATTAACAAAAATAGCGATGGTTTCAAACCCATCGCTATTTTTTTGCAGCAGATGTAACAATCCCATTGTATTTGGGCATAGTTAATGGCAATTTATTTTATATTTAGGCCCTGAATAAATAAACCATCTGCCCGATGTTTAGCAATCTCGAACAAACCTTTCGCTGGTACGGCCCGCCCGACCCCGTTACACTATCCGCTATCCGGCAAACAGGGGCTACAGGTGTTGTTACCGCTTTGCATCATATACTGAACGGCGAAATTTGGTCAAAGGAAGAGATCGAAAAAAGGAAAAACATCATTCATTCGGCAGGGCTTACCTGGTCGATTGTTGAAAGCGTGAATATTCACGAGAGCATCAAAACTGCCGGGCCGGATCGGGAGAAATATGCTAAGAATTATATCGATACTTTAAAAAACTTATCAGAGTCAGGTATCAAAACGGTATGCTACAATTTTATGCCTGTGCTTGACTGGACACGTACCGATATTGATTATCGTTTGCCAAATGGCGCTTCGGCACTACGTTTTCACTCACCTGCACTGGCAGCATTTGACCTTTATATTTTAGAGCGCGAAGGCGCGTACGACGAGTTTACTCCTGACCAGCAGCAGCAGGCCAAAGTCTATTTGGATAGCCTTACCTCTGATGAAAAAAAGCAGGTGATCACCAATATTATGGCCGGTCTTCCCGGTACCAAAGATGTATTGACTTTGGATGAGTTTAAAGAGCACCTTCAAAAATATAAAGGTATTGATGCTGACAAATTGAAGCAAAACCTGGCCTGGTTTTTACAGGCTATAATACCGGATGCTGAGAAATTGGGCATCAAAATGTGTATCCATCCGGATGATCCGCCTTTTCCTATATTAGGTTTGCCAAGGGTAGTATCTACAGAAAACGATCTGCTGGATGTGATCAATGCTTCGCCATCGCCAAGTAATGGTATTACTTTTTGTACAGGGTCTTTGGGCGCCAGGGGGGATAATGATCTGCCTGCGATGATAGAAACGTTAGGCAAGCATATTCATTTTTTACATCTCAGGAACGTCCGGCGTGAGACCGATGGCAGCTTTTTTGAAGCTGATCATTTAGGTGGCAGCACGGATATGTATGCGGTGATGAAAGCCGTTATCCGGGAGCAAAAAAACAGGGCTGACAACGGACGTAATGATGTAGCCATACCTATGCGCCCGGACCATGGTCACAAGCTTTTGGACGACTTTAATTACCATACTTTCCCCGGCTATTCGGCTATTGGCCGTCTGAAAGGACTTGCCGAATTAAGAGGGTTAGAAATGGGTATAAAACACACGCTTTATCCGTAAATTAGTATCCTTTATTAAGTGATGGGTGATCCTTTAAAAATACACTTCCCGGGTACCGTACTTTCGTTCGGCGAGTTGCTGCTGCGCATCTCTCCTGATGAGGGTGGCGACTGGCTGAAGGACAATTCATTCCCCTTTTTTATTGCCGGGGCCGAGTTGAACGTAGCCACCGCGCTTGCGCTTTGGAATATACCGTCGAAATACATTACAGCACTGCCGGATAATGGCCTCGCACATCAGATCGTGAGTTACCTTGAACATCAAAAGATCGATATGTCTGATGTGACCTACCAGGGAAACAGGATCGGTTTGTATTTTTTGACAAAGGGCAGAGATTTGAAAAACGATGCCCTGATTTATGACCGCGCGCATTCGTCATTCTCCGAATTAAAACCTGGAATGATCGACTGGGAAAAACATTTCGAGGGTGTGAGCTGGTTTCATTTCAGTGCGATATGCCCTGCCATCAACCAGTATGTTGCTGAAGTTTGTAAAGAAGCTTTGGAGGTTGCTTCGCAAAAAAATATTACGATATCTGTCGATCTGAACTACCGCTCAAAACTATGGCAGTACAATAAAAAACCCGATCTCATTATGCCCGAACTGGTACGATATTGTGATGTGATCATGGGAAATGTATGGGCGGTAGAAACTATGCTGGGCATACCGGTAATACCTGATATTCACGAATCAGGGCAAAAAAGTATTTACCTGAAAGAGGCATTGAAAACTTCTGAGGAGCTCATGAGGCAATACCCTAATTGTAAAGCGGTAGCCAATACATTCAGGTTTGATGCGCAAAAAAAAGTGAGCTATTATGCTGCTTTGTACACAGGTGGAAAGTTCTACACATCGGACGAGTTTTGTACAACCGAGATCGTTAATAAAGTAGGCAGCGGGGATTGTTTTATGGCGGGATTGATCTATGGTTTTTACAACAATTTTGACCCGAAACAAACCCTGGAATTTGCCACAATAGCGGCATTTGAAAAACTATTTATCGAAAGCGATACAACCAATATACCCGCAGCGGAAATATTTGCCAAGTTAAATGGATAATAGTGAGTAGTTGATTAAGTTACCTTCATTATAACTCAATCAACTTACTTAACTTAATCAACTAAATTATAGAATGAAAGAAAAACAAACGGTACTGGACAGCATTTTGAAACAAGGCATGCTGCCTTTGTTTTTTTATGAGGATGCCGAAGTGAGCGCAGACATAATGCGCACATTATACAGAGCCGGTGTACGGGTGATGGAATACACTAACCGGGCAAAAGAGGCTTTTGATAATTTCGTGGTATTAAAATCTGTTCAGGAAGCTGAAATGCCTGATCTCTTCCTCGGAATAGGTACTGTAAAAACTGAAGAGGATGCGATTAGCTATATAAATGTTGGCGCCGATTTTATAGTAGCACCAACGATAAACCCCGCAATAGCTGATATAGTTAATGAGCAAGGTGGTTTATATATTCCGGGCTGTATGACCCCTACCGAGATACATTTGGCACAACAACACCATGCTGCTTTGATAAAAATATTCCCTGCTAATGTTCTGGGTCCGGGATTTATCAGTGCCGTATCAGATGTTTTCAGAGGGCAACTGTTTATACCAACCGGCGGGGTTGAACTGAATTACGAAAATATCAACGGCTGGTTTAAAGCGGGGGTTTGTGCGGTGGGGATGGGAAGCAAACTGATCACCAAAGAGATATTATGGAATAAACATTACGATCAACTTTATGATAATACGGTTACTACATTGAAGTTGATCCAATCCGCCAGGCAGCTATGAACGAGAAAACCGGGAACTACAGGTGGGTGATCTGTTCATTGATCTTTTTTGCCACTACCATTAATTACCTTGACCGGGCGGTGATCAGCTTATTAAAATCAGACCTGACCAAAGACTTCAAGTGGAACGATGGCGATTACGCCAACATCGAAATCGCTTTCAAGATAGCCTACTCTTTGGGGTTGTTGTCCGCCGGGAGGCTTATCGATGAACTCGGTACCAAAATGGGCTACTTTTTCTCTACTCTCTTGTGGAGCGTATCGGCAGTGTGCCATGCATTGGTAAATAGCACGATGGGTTTTATTGTAGTACGTTCTGCATTGGGATTAAGCGAAGCAGGTAATTTCCCTTCAGCCATAAAGGCTGTTGCAGAATGGTTCCCAAAAAAGGAAAGAGCATTGGCAACGGGCATATTTAATTCGGGCGCCAATATTGGGGCCATTGTGGCGCCCTTAACTGTGCCATTTATTGTAGTAGCCTGGGGATGGCGATGGGCCTTTGTAATCACCGGTTCAATAGGTTTGATCTGGCTGGTTTTGTGGCTCATTTTTTACGAAATACCATCGCGTCAAAAACGTTTGAGAAAACCAGAGTTGGATTACATCAATAGTGATGCTGACGAATTTGACCATACCACCCAATCGCAGGAAGATCCGAATGTATCATGGGGGAAATTGTTGAGTTATAAACAAACCTGGGCCTTCTCTATCGGTAAGTTTTTGACAGACCCGATCTGGTGGTTCTATCTTTTCTGGCTCCCGGATTTTTTAGAGAGCCAGTACGGGTTGAAGGGTACCGCCATTGCTATGCCTGTTGCATTGGTTTACACCATATCCACTTTTGGGAGCATTTATGGGGGCTATCTGCCTAAAAGCCTGATTGAAAAAGGCTGGCCGGTATTCAGGGCACGGAAAACGTCTATGCTCATTTATGCTTTTGCCGTAGTACCGATCATTTTTGCACAAATTTTAGGCAATATTAATATGTGGCTGGCAGTGATAATTATTGGTTTGGCTGCATCGGCCCACCAGGCCTGGAGCGCCAATATATTTACCACGGTTTCCGATATGTTCCCCAAGAAAGCGGTCGGCTCGGTAACGGGCATAGGCGGTATGTTTGGTTCTATAGGCAGCGTATTACTGTCGTTATTTGTGCAGAAGAACATGTTTGTGCATTATCGTTCTATACATCATATAGAAATTGCCTACTACATCATGTTTTTTGTATGCGGCGCGGCTTACCTGCTGGCTTGGTGCATTATGCATTTCCTGGTGCCTAAAATGAAGCCGATTGACCTTTAATTACCCTCTGCTATTGCCGTTGGCTCATGCCTTACCGGAAAGTTTACCGAACTTGCAATAAAGCAGACCTTTCCTGCTTTGTGGTGCAGTTCATTGGCTTTTTCAATCATTGAGCTGTCTTTTACTGTAACTACAGGCTTCAGGACCACTTCTGTAAAATGGCCACCACCATCAGGAGTTTCAATCATGTTTCCAGACGCATGATCGACATAATCAGTTACTACAACCCCGCCTACAGCACACAGATGCAAATAGGCCAGCATATGGCAAGCCGAAAGTGAGGCAACTAAAAGATCTTCCGGGTTATAACGTGTCTTGTCACCACGAAATGCAGGATCGGATGAGCCGTTGATATCGGCTTTTGACTCAGATTGAATGATATGGTTGCGATCGTAAGAGCGGTAATCACTGGTACCTGCGCCACGGTTGCCGGTCCATTTAATAGTTAAACTGTAGTTGTGCGATTTGTCCATAAGTGCTGAATTGGTTTATCAATCACATTTATTTAGGTTTGACGGATTAATCACCCTAATAGGGTGACTATTATATATTGCAAATAAACGTAATTTGATAGTAGATTTATTAAAACCGGTGTTGTTACAAATGACGTTTAAAATTCTGTCAAAACATGTTCTTAAAAACAAACAGGCGGTGTTATGCAGGCTGTTTTTTGTTTTGGTCATGATCCCGCTTTGTCATTTAACATCCTCAGCCCAAAAATATACATTTTCGCACTACGATATCGAGGATGGCCTGATCGAATCGCAGGTAAACAACCTGGCACTGGATAATCAGCACCGCTTGTGGATAGCTACTTTTGGCGGCGCCTGCCGTTTCGATGGTAAAGAATTCACTTCTTACACCCGGCAAAACGGGATGCCTAGCAACTTTATCAATAACGTTTTTGTAGATAAAAGCAACATAGTTTGGTTCGGCACGCAAAGCGGATTAATGAAGCTGGTGAATAACAAACTGGTAAGCTGTCCTGTACCCGTTAAGCTAAAAAGCAATCACGTTCGCAGCATTGCGCAGGATGGCAGCGGAACCATTTGGTTCATTATCAACAACAGATTATTTAAAGTATCCGGCAATACATGCAAAGAAGAATTGGTGCAGGATACGATCAAAGAGCCATTGCTCTGCCTGGCTGTTGATCACAACGGAAGACTTTATGCGTCCATCCATCGAAAAGGAATTTATTACCTGGATAAAGGTAAATGGCTAAACCTGGTAACATACCCTAAAAATGATATGGAATTCATTGTCACCAAAATGATGTTCGATCGGAAGGACAATTCCAGGTTATTATTGTTGTCATACAGCGGGATATATTCGGTAAAGGACAATATGCTTCAAACTTATCAAAGTAAATTGTCAAAAAGCGTAAAAGGATCGTTCTTAAGCCTTGAACAGGATACCGCAGCCAATTTGTGGGTGGGTACAAGTAATGGGGCCTACTATCTTGACCTGAAGAAGCAACAAACTACCCATTTTGTGGCAATTAATGGTTTGTCTGATAATGCTATTACAGATATTTATAACGATGCAGATAATAATTTGTGGTTAGCCAGCCAGGGAAACGGGTTATATAAATATGAGGGCGACCACTTTGTAATGTTCGACAGGACGCAGGGCCTGCCTGACAATGAAGTTGTGATTGGCATAACGAAAGGAAACAACAACAATGTCCTACTTGGTATCAATGGAGCCGGACTATTCAGATACGACGGCAAGAAACTCATGGGCGTTAAATTACCCAAAGAACACCCTGAATTGGAAAGGGTACAATGCCTTTATACCGATAACAAGGGGGTGGTATGGATAGGGACTGACCACGCTGGTTTATGGACCTATGACAAAAACAATTTCCAAATGATAAAAGGCAGCGATTATTATGGGATCAATGCCATTGAACAAGATGGAGAGGGTAACATATGGGCGGTAGCGCCAGGTGGTGCTTTTTACCTGGAAAATAACACATTAAAACATTTGGATGGATTTTCCGGATTTTCGTCATCCATCATCAGTGCAGGGAAAGATTCAATAATTGTCGGCACACAAGATGGTATAGTTCTGGCAATTAACAAAAAAATAGTCAAAAATTTCAAGCTAGACGCTGTACGGACGTCTGCTGTTTTTTGCATGCTGAATTATAAAAACATGCTGCTCATCGGCACGGATGACAGGGGCATATTTGTATGGAACAAATCGGATAATATTGTAAAAAACTATAGTGTAAAAGAGGGACTAAATTCCAACACCATATACAGCCTGGTGACAGACGACAATGGTGTGATATGGGTGGGTACAGGACGAGGTGCAAACCGCTTTTTATTTGACGATAAGAATAAAAGTTTTACAGTGAGGGACAACGGCAGCTCGAAAAACCTGATCCTTGAGTCTAACCAAAATGCTGCATTGTATACCGGCCATAAAGTATGGATCGGTACCACCAAGGGTGTAGTGGTATATGATATTGGCGTTGCCCCGGCTCCAAAAGTGCCCCCTCATGTCGTTATCCAATCGGTAAAACTAATACCACAAAGTGGTGAAAAGCAAAGCAGCACGACGATCACTAATGGTACAAAATTATTTTTTAGTAACAGGCACTTATCTATTTCATTCTTAGGAGTGTACCTGAAAGACCCTGAGAATGTATCTTATCGTTACAAATTAAAAGGGTTGGATAGCGCTTATTCTCTACCAGTTAAAAACAATGTGGTTGATTACCCTTCTCTACCGGCAGCCAATTACACTTTCGAGGTAAAAGCTATAACTACCGATGGTACAGTATCGGCCAATACGGCCAGCTTTTCTTTTTCAATTACGCCACCATTTTATCAAACCTGGACGTTCCGGATTTTGGGTATCGTGTTTTTTGTATTGGTAGGGGTTTCCATACAAAGCTATCGCCACCGGGTTAAAATAAACCGTCAAAGAATAATTGCAGCAACCAAGCGCGAAGAAAGCCTAAAGATAAGGCAACAAACCGCCGAAGATTTTCATGATGAATTGGGGAATAAGCTGACCCGCATAACGGTTCTATCAGAAATATTGGATACCAAAATGGATCAGTCTAAAACTGACCAAAAGAAATTATTGGAGCAGATCAAACAAAATGCAGCCTCATTGTATAACGGTACTAAAGATATTCTTTGGGCGCTTGATCCACAAAGTGATAACCTGTACGAGATTTTAAACCATATCAGAGATTTTGGCAAAGAATTGTTTTTGGACACGCCGATTGAATTTGAATTTAATGGTATTGATGAGTCACTTAGCGAGATAAAGTTGCCAATGGAATACAGCCGCAACATCCCGATGATATTTAAAGAATTACTGAATAATATATTGAAACACTCACATGCTACAGTTGTGACTGTTAGTTTGAATGATATACAGAAAGATGAAATGCATCTGACCATGCGGGACAATGGCTGCGGATTTGATGATATGGAAATTCGCAAAGGTCAGGGTATTACTAATATTATTACAAGAACAAAGCGAATCAATGGCTCAATCAATATCCAGTCCGAAAAAGGGAAAGGCACTTTGGTCGATCTGAAGATCAGCATAAAACCGGTACTTACACATTAAATCATAGCATTATGGAACGCAGCATCAGAATAGTGATTATTGAGGATGATGAGATCATCAGGGAAGGTTATGCTTTGCTGATTGGCCAGGTTGAAGGTTACCAGGTAGTAAACACCTATTCATCGTTTGACGATGCTGTGAAAAGCATTGTTGATGTTGCACCCGATGTGATACTGCTTGATATCGAATTGCCGGGAACAAGCGGGATTGCAGCTATTCCTAAATTAAAAAGGATGTTACCCAACGCCCACATTCTGATACTTACCGTGTACGAATCTGAAAAGCTGATCTTTGAGGCACTGGCCAATGGTGCATCAGGCTACCTGACCAAGAATACACCTGCTGCCAAAATAATTGAATCTGTAAAAGAAGTAAAGGATGGCGGCGGCCCGATGAGCGTAAACATCGCACGCATGGTGATCAAATCCTTCCAGCGCAACCAGGAATCGCCATTATCTAAACGCGAAACCCAAATACTGGAACAAATAGCCGATGGTAAAAGCCGCAGCCAGATCGCCAAAGATTTGTTTATCGACCTCGAAACCGTACGCAGCCATATCAAAAATATCTATCTCAAACTGGATGTCAATTCCCGTGCGGATGCGATCAGACTGGCTAAGGAGAATAAGCTGATTAAATAAGGCCCCTGCTTTGTTCTAACTATCAACCATTTAATTGATAAATCACCCTATTGGGGTGATAATGTGCTAAAATCACCTGAGTATCTTTATGCTGAACGTAAAACGGTATTAGCTAGTGCGATATGGAATACTCCAGGATACTTAAAAATAGAAACAGGATAACCAGTACCACCCCCGATCATAGATCGTATACAGAAACAACTGAAAATTTCAGCATCCGGTTTGTTTTTAGCGGAAACGAAATCTGCTCCATTGGCAGGCGGCAGTTATCCGTTCATAACGATTCATTTATTATGCTAAATAAAGGGACGCAGTTTACCAGCAGCAGCGATCCGCGATTACCGGTAAATGTGTTTTCTATTGAGTTTGATGATGCATTTTTGAATGATTTCAATGCTGGCTTCTTTAATGGCAAAAAAAACATTTTGTTTGATCATGAGCATTCCGTTCACGCACTTCGTGAAACTATCTATCCGCTAAAAGATGATCTGAGACTCAACATCGCCCGGTTAAAAAACCGCCTGGAAAATGGAGCAGCGGACGACAGCATTATAAATGACTATTTGCAGCGATGCCTGTTCAACTGCTACCGGATATATAATGAGGAAATATTTCTGAAAGCCAAAAAGCTTAATTTCCTTAACTCAGATACACGCTTAGAAATACTGAGAAGACTCAATCTCGCTAAAGAATACCTCTATGCTAACTACGATAAGAATGTGAGCCTGGAAAGTATAGCCAATTATGCCTGCCTTTCAGTAAATCATTTGCTCCGGACGTTTAAACTGGCATATAATCAATCGCCCCACCAGTTTCTGATCCAGATACGATTACAGCGGGCACAGTTATTATTGGAGAAAACGGAATACCCGGTATATGAAATTGTGAACATGGTAGGCTTTAAATGTACCAGTTCATTTATCAGGTTATTCCGCAACAGGTATCAAACTACCCCGCTTAAGTACAGAAATATTGCTTAATATTTGAGTGTAACCGACTCACCTGGTTTATAAAAAATAATGCACTATGAGCCGTCGCCCATAATGCATTTCAATCAAACAATCAAACATTATACCCCTAACCTTCTCCTATCTTGAGGTTTGAGCGTATAAATATTTTAACTTATACTCCTTAAGGCTTGTATCATAAGATGTTAATTCATTATCCGTTTTGAAAAAGCCTTGTATTGTATATAAAAACCTGGTATTTTTTGAAAAAGCAGCTTGCAGATTATCCATCGTAAGCGGCTTTATGTCATCATCAGTCTTTGAGCTGAAGTAAAAAGACTCAGATTGTTTTAGACCTTTTCCTGCAGGAATCAATTTGCAATAACCATAGATATAGAAGCCCTTAGTATCAATTATACGATAAGCAGAATTATTGAAATAGCGATAATCCTGATCATTAAGCCGGTATCCGTAAATTTCATTTTTTGAAAAGAAGTGTTTTTTGCCATTCTGTACCACTACTACTTTATAGCCTCCAAATATGGCATGAAGGAGTATCTTATTTCCATTGCTGCCATCTGATTCATAGCTTAATTTGTGGTTCGAAAAATCTTCTGCTGTCAGGTACAAACCGATTTTTTGTTTTGCAAATGAGTTTTGTACAAAAACTACCATTAGCAACGCTGGGATCAATAATTTAATAGTTTTCATTTTGCGCTTTTTTAATTGTTAAACATTCAACTGTTAATCTTTATTAAGGGGTATTACTGAAGATGAATAATACCCCTGCTTTTTAATTTTAAAACCTTGTAATCAGAGCAACTATAACCCTGCTTTCAGAATTCACTAAATTGAAAGGAACAAAATTGGGGTTAGGTACTGTTTGTCCCTGTGCGTTTGTTATGGTCGGCGGGTTTGGGATGTAGGAGTTTGGATTGTAATTAGTTGCAGGGTTAGCCTGATAACCACTTGGACCTGTAACACCACCCGGGCCATTGAAATATGGCACATTCATAAAACGGTGTACTAATTCGAAACGAACAGTTAACCACTGATTAGGGTTATAGTCGATACAAGAAGAAGCATCCCATCCGGACATTTTTGATCCCGGAGTAGAAGCAGCCAAAAATGAATCAGTTGCTAATCCCGGAGGCACCAATGCCAGGTAACGGCTTGGGTTTGACATAAACCCGCCACCGATTGTCCAACCCCATTTCATTTCGTTACCAAACCAAAGTCTGTTGTAGGCCATAGCGCTAATGAAGTTAGATGCATTTTTGCCGAATGGCGTATAAACAACCCCTCCTGGTGCAGTACCATTTTGAACGCCAAAGTCGGCAGTTAAAGTAAATGCAGCACGTTTAACACCCGATCCTTTTTTATCTGCAGCGTCATAGTACAAATGCTGGAAGGAGTTATCGGTATGGTATCTTTTTACACCAGGGGCGCCGGCAACATCGGTTCCGAAATAGTTATTAGATACCCATGAAATTCTTGGGTTTGGCCTGTTTACGATTGAAAATCCTAAGCCGGGCATTTTATTAAACGTCCCGTATGATTGCCATCCGTTGATAAACCAGAGTTCGATTTTGGTTTTCAAAGAAGGGAACATCTGCACACGGATACCATTAAAGAACCATGGTGTATTATCAGAAGTATAAGATGGCTGATAGCTCCAGTTCTCGAAGTTATTATAAGAGAACATACCTATGTACGACATGAAAATACCCATGTCGACGTTTATACCGTGCCAAACATTAAAATGGTAACCGCCATAGGCTTCGCTCAGATAACGGTAAGCATCTGGCAGGTCATATTGCCCTCTGTATCCGCTGTAGTCATTACGGGGCACTACGGTTGAACGTGTACCAAACTGGGTCATGATACGTCCACGTACATTATCATAATGAAAATCACCGCCAATACCCACAAAGGATACGTCAACTTCCCTGTTCCGGGCTAAAGCTGTTGATCCTGTTACGACATTATCATTCGGATTCCTGTCAGATGCAGTATAATTCATATCAAAAGTAAAATCACCGGTGAAGTATTTGTTATCCAGTAATTTTGACGTTTGGCGGTTTTGGCCGTTAACCCACGAAAAATCGGCATAGCCCAAAGGGTCGGGTTCAGGTGCGGGGTCGGCTTTTTTGGCGGTATCAGCTTTGGCTGCCTTGGTGGAATCTGATTTTATCCTGGCAACGGAGATGGTACTTGTATTAGCTGATGCCTGAAAAATTACCCCAAGCAGAAGAGTGAATGTAAAAAGTTTTTTCATGCTGACTAAATAGTTAAATAGTTCGTTTATTTTTTTGTGATTATGGTTGATCAACATATCAGAAACCCTGTATGCCAGTGTAATGCCAATGAACTTGTATTTTATTTAAATATTTAACAATCAGCTATTTATAAAAAATGGAAAAACTTGCGCCAGCTTTATTTATATCATACTGATAGAGTGGAATGCCAAAATGGGGTGCGATGTTGAATTACTTATGGCGCAGATTGTTCAAAAAGTAAATAATTATGAAAATTTCAATTATTACAGGAGATATGCCATGTATTTTTTCATTTTTATAATTAAAAAATGAAAATGCTTTATCAAAAAGTGATATTATTTGACAAAATACTTCAAAATGAAATTCTTGATAGTTGGCGAGAAGATTATTTCACAAATGCAAGTGTGATTCTTACAATTGGTATTCCTCAATTTTCCTGTAAAGAGTAGATAAACCGATACCTAATAATTTAGCAGCTTCGGTTTTGTTACCATTGGTTTGATGAAGGGCTTTACGGATATACCGGCTTTCTATATTGGCCAGGTCCAAAGTTTGAGTAGCATCTTCGGCAATGTCATTGAAAAAATCAAATTGCAGAAGGTTAGATGTAAGGGTGCCATTGTTTGAAATGATTACTACTCTTTCAATAACATTTCTCAACTCCCTCACATTACCTTTCCATGAATGATCAAGTAATGCCTTTAGAAAAGAGTCATCCATCGAAGTGATTTTCCGATTCAGCTTTAGCGAAAATTGTTTTATAAAATTCCCGGCGAGAATTTCAATGTCTTCCTTTCTTTCACGCAATGGAGGGAGATGAATGGTAAATACGGCCAATCGGTAAAAAAGGTCGAGCCTGAATTTTCCGTTTTCTGCTTCGTGTTTCAGGTCTTTGTTCGTTGCAGCAATAATACGTGCGTTGACCCTTGATATTTTAGAATCTCCTACACGGTTAAAGGTACCATCCTCTAAAACCC
>DATHLW010000522.1:0-8114 GCA_035487675.1 Mucilaginibacter sp.
CTGATGTACTACTGTAGCATTTGGATTGGGACCACTATAATTGGCATCAAGACCGATATTGGTAGTTGTGATGGTAATTGGTGTCCCATCATTGTAATATTGTTTCCCGGTAAGATATTGTTTGTTACGAATATCATTAGGGTCATTAAAATAGGCATAATAAGACGGATAAGTATAGACAGGCCCATCAGGCGAGTAGGGCATACTATACTTTTTACCTAAAGCAGGATGTAAGGTCCAGCGGGCATAGTACATTCCCTGTGCGTTAACTCCGTCGTAAGGTATAGCGAAAATGAAATCTTTAATCTGGGGTCCATTATTGGGCTTAAACATCCCTAAATAATCGGGATCTAAACTATATTGGCCACCTTGTATAATATTATCACACATGGTGACGCAATCCTGGTACCTGGGGGTGCCTGTATAATAAGCTGCGTTCAGGTACATTTTGGCCAATATAGCATAAGCCAGATATTTAGTAGGCCTGCCATAAGTAGACACCCCCACTGTGCTGCTAAGATTTGGAATTTGGGCCAGCAACTCGCTTTCTATAAAAGCAAAAACCTTTGCCCTTGATTGGGTACCCAAATTGGAAGTATCACCAAATGTTGTAGTTATCGGAACATTGCCAAAATTATCCATCATGAAATAATAAGCAAGGGCGCGCATGGTCTTTATCTCTGCAACTGTTTGGGATTTAGTAGCGCTTGCCGGCACCGAATTGAACAGGGATAAAACCTGGTTACAGGTACTGATTGTTCCGTAACCCCATTGCCAGATGGTTTCAAGCATTCCATTATCAGCAGTGTATGTATGTAGATTCATGGTAGAGTAGGTGCCTCCGTCGAACCAGTTTCCGCCACGGGCCACTAAAACCTCCATATCGGTACTCAGGTTTTCAGTTAACCACCATTGCCTGCCGGGGGCCCCTCGAAATGATGTATAAATCGGTCCGGTAGCGGCCACAAACTGCGCCGGTGTGGTTGGAAAATTAGAAGGTGTAAGAGCAGAAACCGGGGTTACATTCAATTTTGTACAGCCCGACAGGTAAACTGCGCCCGTACCCAGAGCAATAAAGCTCAGAATTATATATATTTTAAAACGATTCATCTTGATTGATATTAAAGGTTAATTATAAATCTACTTGTATGCCGCCAAGGAATGTCCGTGTTTTTGGATAATAATTATTCATATCAACTCCAATAAACTGACCGCTCGCCTGGCCATTAAGTGTCAAATTCAATTCCGGATCAACTCCTTTATATTTGGTAATGATGAACAGGTTTGTACCGGTAACATACAGGCGTACACCATGTATATAATTACCTGTTACTTTAAATTTGTAGGACAGCGTCGCATTGCTTAACCTGATAAACGCGCCGTTTTCAAGGTAACGGGTAGAGTATAAGTTCGCAT
Organism: Mucilaginibacter sp.; assembly: GCA_035487675.1. Lineage (GTDB taxonomy): Bacteria > Bacteroidota > Bacteroidia > Sphingobacteriales > Sphingobacteriaceae > Mucilaginibacter. The sequence continues at coordinate 1,417 of DATHLW010000522.1, forward strand.
TGACATCGGTAACGGGTTCACTCAAAGTTATCAAAGGAACGTTATGCGTTGAAGCTGAATATGGCGTGTTAAAATCGGCCAGTGAAGCATCCATTATTTTGTTGCCACCCTGTCCACGGAAAAAGAAGTTGAAGCTGAATCTTTTGTAAGTAATGGTATTGCCCCAGCCAAATGTATAAGTTGGTTGTGCATTACCTGCATAAGTTCTATCCGTACTTGCAGGAGTAGTTGTAGGTTGGCCATTGGCGCCCAGGTAAGTAGATACCCCATTAGTCATACCAATATATTTAAGGGTATAAAACTCGCCAAGCGGATAACCTGCCTGAACAATTGAAACTGTAGTACCGCTCTGGCCAGGACCTTCAGGATCACCTGCGTAAATTTTAGATATATCTTTACCCAGCGAGGTTATCTTATTTTTGTTAAAAGAAATATTTCCATAACTCTCCCATGTTAAGTCTTTCCCTTTTACAGGGGTTCCGGTCAGACTTATTTCAACCCCTTTATTGTCCATGCTTCCAACATTTACAACCTTATAATTCACTAAGTTCGTCACCGTCGAAACCGGAATGGTTGAGATCATATCAGTTGTTTTTTTATCATACACATCAACTGAACCGCTTAGCCTGCCTTTAAGTATCGAAAAATCGACACCGGCGTTCAGGGTTGCAGTAGTTTCCCATTTCAAATCAGGATTCGCATTCTGAGTAGGGCCGATAGCGCTTATCCAGTTGCCATTATAATAAAATGTACCTGTAGTGCCGTATAACACTATCGGAGTATAAGGGTCGAAACCAAGAGCGTTACCTGTTTGACCATAACCAACACGAAGTTTAAGGTCATCAAACAGGTTTTGTGATTTCATAAATGATTCTTCGCTCACCCGCCAGGCGCCTGATACTGCCGGGAAATAACCCCACTGATGGTTACTGCCAAATACATTGGAACCATCGCGGCGTACAGAAGCCTGCAAAATATATTTACCTGAGTAACTATAGTTAAGACGGGAATAAAAAGATATTATACGCTGGGTTTCATCTGAATAATTTTGATAATAAGGAAGCTTGGTTTGCCCTAATGCAAGGTTATTATAGCTTGTCGCATCAGAAACAAAGCCTTCATTACTTACCCCAAACCCATTACCCGTTTCGGTTTGGTCATAAGAGTAACCCACAAGGGCTTTAAAATTATGCTTATTGTTCCAGGTATGCTCATAGCTCAGATAGTTTTCAAATAGTTTCTTAGTATCCTCATCTTGTGAACGGGTAGCTACCCCATTTTGACCTATCGCCAGCTCTGATGCTGAATTAAGGTAAACATTACCGGTTGTGTTCCTGTCCTGATAAGCCAAGTTCAAATTATACACTAATCCAAAAGGCAATTGCAGTTCAGCCTTGGCATTCGCTAATAGAAGGTTAACTTTTTGTTTGTAAGTATTAGTCTCCAATAAACCTAAAGGGTTATAGCCTAATACTAAAGTAGGATCATCATAAAATGTACCATCGGCATTGTAGACAGCCCGGGTAGGAAGTGACTGTACAGCAGACCTGAAAACATTAGGATTAGCCCCATTTGCACTATACAATGGGATATCATTTACGATCAGATCCTGATTGGTAATGGAATTGCTCAAAGAGAAATCCAATTTCAATTTATCATTTAATGCTTTTTGCGATAAGTTAAGCCTTCCGATAAACCTGTTCATTCCGCTGGTTTTAACAATACCCTGATCTTCCAGGTAGTTAATGCTCCCGCCAAATACCGTCTTGTCTGTCCCGCCGCCAAATGATAAATTATGATTTTGAGAAAACCCGCTGCTGCGTTCTATTTCACTTTCCCAGTTGGTGGTGCCATTGTTATTTGCCGGGGTTAAGCTTTGACCGGTTGCTGCCAGAAATGTTTTTAATTGAGATGCACTGGCTACCTGGAATTGATTTGAAATCTTTTCTGTACCTGCATAGGCATCATAGGTCATTCTTAACTGGCCTGGTTTAGCTTTTTTTGTAGTAACAATGATAACCCCGTTAGTAGCCCTGCTGCCATAAATAGCCGCTGCCGAAGCATCTTTTAAAACATCGATAGAAGTAATATCTGATGGCGCAACAAGGTTTATATCAGCATCAGGTACATTATCAATTACATAAAATGGCGAGGATGCTGCCCCTGGCCGCAATGTTGAGGGCCCCCTGAGCGTAACGGTAGCTGATCCGTTTGGGTTACCATCATTAGTGATGTTAAGGCCTGCCACCTTACCTTCCAGCAGATCGGCTGGTGAGGTTACTACACCGGCATTAAAGTTTTCTGCTTTAACGGTGGTAATTGCGCTGGTAAGTTGTCCTTTAGTAGTGGTACCGTAACCAACTACCACTACATCATTTAGTGTCTTTTGATTTTCAGCAAGTGTTACGCTGATGTTGTTCTCATCGCCCACAGTTAATTCTGTTGGCTGAAAGCCGATAAAATTAAATTGTAATACGCTTCCTTTAGCAGCATTAATAGAGAAAGTACCATTAACCGATGTTGCTGTTGATGCATTGGTTCCTTTTACCCGTACGGTTACACCCGGCAAAGGACTGCCTTGCCCGTCTTTTACGGTTCCTTTAATTACACTGGTTTGTGCCCTGGTATTGCTAAAGCAAAAAAGCAGCGACACAAGTAAGATACTGCATAAGTATCTTACTGTGAATTGTTTGTGTCTAATTGTTATCATATAGTTTGTTTAGTTTAGTGGCTTTTTTGTAACTTAAATGTGCTTTTATAATAGAGCACATAATTATCGGTTCCATTAGATTTGTTTAACTGTCAAATAAGCAATTAATAGAGTATTTATCTGGGAACAAAAATTTATTGGCCTAATTATTTGTCGAAACAAATACCATTTAAAACTCATTTTTTCATAACATTTGCGTTACAAATCGTTTAAAAGTGGAAAAAATTGAAATCGCTTTTGTCAATCTGACAGTTTTTATTTACGTAAACGTTTACGGAATAATAGTATATTCGACACTTATGACCAATGATTGAAGATGGGTGAAATCAATATAAAAATGCTTGCCCATGAACTGAATTTATCAGCGGCAACTGTTTCAAGGGCGCTCAGGGATAGTTATGAGATCAGCAGTGAAACCAAAGCCAGGGTACTTGAACTGGCCAAAAAGCTTAATTACGAGCCTAATCCATATGCAAGTAGCCTGCGCCGGCAAAAAAGTAAAACCATTGCAGTAATAATTCCGGAAATAGCCAATAATTTTTTTTCGCAGGCTATTAACGGCATTGAAGAAGTGGCACGTGAGCGGGACTATCATGTATTGATATACCAGACACATGAAAGCCGCGAAATTGAGACATCTTTCATTATGCGGCTTTTAAGCGGACGGGTCGACGGGATTTTGATATCCCTTGCCAGTGGAGCAGTTGATAAGGAATATCTTAAAAATGTGAGCGAGAAATTACCTGTAGTTTTTTTTGACAGGGTACATGATGATATTGAAGGGGTGAAAATCACTACCGACGATTATGAAAGTGCCTATAATGCTGTACAGCACCTTATTGAGAACGGTTGCAAAAAGATAGGTTATTTATTAGCCCTTAATACTTTATCAACCGGTAAAAATAGGCTGCAAGGTTACTTTGATGCCTTAAAAGACAATGGCCTTCCAAACGACCAGAAGTTAATTATAATGAGCGGTGCAAATAGTGATGAAAACTATGCACATATCAAAAATTTTATTGCTGAACAAACTCCTGATGGTATATTATCTTCTATTGAGGCACTTGCTATGCCCTGTTATTATGCTTGTAAAGAACTGAATCTAAATATCCCTAATGATTTAAAACTTATCAGTTTCTCAAATCTTGAGCATGCCCAACTGCTTAATCCATCGCTTACTACCATTAACCAGCCTGCTTTTGAAATAGGCGTTGAAGCTGCCGGCATTTTATTTAAAGTATTGAATAAGCGATGGTATGAACCCAATGAAACTATTATTTTGAAATCAACTCTGATAAAAAGAGAATCAACTATGGCATTGATATAAAGGCAAAAGTCTTTGAGTTTTTCTTACTTTTATTCCTTACCGGAAAAAAACAAGTCAGCGAAATCCGGGGACAACAAAGAACAAAAATAATAGTATGCGCCTTTTTTAGAACTCATTAGTCCAATTACTCGTGCAAACTAAATAAATCAGATCAATATTTTATAAACTATTGATAATAAGATAATTATAAGATTTTGGAAGTTCATTTGTGATATTCGACCTACGGCCGGTTTTACGGAACTAATATACAAAAACAACAAAGCCCGATATTTTCATACCAGGCTTCTTGTTCGATTCTAAGTGTACTCGGGGATGCACAACTTTCTGGACACTTTATTGAGGATTTAGAAGTTTTATTGCGTTTAATTGCTTAAAATGGTAATTTTAAATAAGGCGGCGGGAAGAATATCCAATCGTTTTAATTATTGGCTATAAAAGTTATTTCTGACCCTCTTTACTTTTAAAGTCCGTGATGGTCTTTCCATCATAGCGATACACCCCATCTACAGCACCAAACCAAATACTTCCTTTATCATCTTCTAAAATCCCAAAAATCATTGGTTTATATGTTATTTTGGTTACCGTTGGCTTTTTATTAGACAAGGACTTTCCGTCATACCGGGAAAGTGCCCAAGTATCCCTTTCTGAACTAGTCCAAGCTTGGCTATTATCCCTTTCTGAACTAACCCAAGCCTGGCTATTATCCCTTTCTGAACTAGTCCAAATATTGCCTTTTTTGTCTTCGTAGATATAACCAACAAACTTCTGACTAAAATTGGTAAATGTACTGCCATTATAGCGCCAAAGGCCATCATAACCCCCCAGCCAAATATTGCCCTTTTTATCTTCGATTATCGAACGAACATTCGCAAAAGGTTTTCCGTCTTTATTGGTTATAGTGGTAAATGTCTTTCCATCATAAACGCAGGCATAGCCCCTTGTACCAAACCAAAGTTTTCCTGTTTTGTCTTCAATGATAGAATTAACATCATTATGCATCCAGGAACCTTCCGGAAGCTGGTGTTGGTAAACTGATACGTGGACAGAATCAGCATCAGTAGGGGGTAGCACTTCTCTTATTTTAAAATTCCGAAAGGATTTCCCATCGTAACGGCTTGCTCCGGCTTCAGTGCCGAACCAAATATTACCGGTTTTATCTTCATAAATACAAGTAACCCCATTACCGGCAAGCCCCTCTTTTGTTGTAAAATTTCGAAAGGATTTTCCATCGTAATAATAAACACCTGAGCCAATAGAGCCGAACCACAAGTTGCCTTTGCTATCTTCTAAAACAGAAAAGAAGCGTGCCGAACTCACTTTACTTGTAATATTGGTAAAAGATTTTCCATCGTATTTAAAAATACCCTCCCATGAAGCAATCCAGATGTTGCCCTTTCTATCTTGTATGATATTCCGGGTGATTCGGTTAGGTCCGGAGGAAGTGACTATGTCTTTGGTTTCGGACTTGATATTTTCTTTTGAGAGGTCTGTTTTGCTTTGCCCTTGACAGGAAGTGTTAAAAACAAGCATCAGGAACAAAGCATATACGTGTGCGTATTTCATAATTTTTTCTTTTTTATTACCTTAAAATTATTTGATTCAGCGAATCTACTTTGATGTTTTTTGGCTTGAGAGATTTGGATTGTAAATAAAAATGTAAACTTTGTAAATAAATCGTAAACAGTATGTTTGATAGCCTAAACCTCCTCTCCGGGAAACGCAAATACCTGTGTGGATTAATATTACTCTCGTTTATCTCTGTGATCTGCGCAGCTTTCAGTATGACCGGCAGTGACGACTTTGATATCGCAAGAAGGGAAGTTTTGCTTCGCAGGATCGGACATGAACTACTCTTACAGTCGGGCGACATTACATCAAGAGTGCTCCCGGTAAGAAAGATCGCAGAAAATGAATACCAGATCAGGTTTGAGAATGAGCTTACTTTTTTACCGGACTCCCTGGTGAATACTACGCGGCGTTTGTTGGCCAATGACCCGCTCGCACGTGATTATGTTGTCAACGTTCTGACCTGTGGCACCGACAGTGTAGCCTATGGATACGCTATATCCAAAAATAAAAAAGATGATATTGTACCATGCAAAGGAAGAAAGCAACCCAGAGCATGTTACATGATCAACGTTAAATTCAAACCGACGGGTATAAATACAGCAAAGAATGGATATCTTCTGGGCAGCCTGCCATTTTTAGCATTTGTTGGTTTTATTTTTTTGAGATCTGTTAAACCGCGGAAAGCGCTACCGGGCGGTCAGTATACTAGAATGTTCACTTTGGGCTCAGTGTTGTTCGATGCGAAGAATCGGAAGCTGATAATAAATGGAAAAACAATAGACTTGACCGGAACTGAAACGCGGTTACTGCATATTTTCGCTGTGTCCCCTAACGAGACTATTGAAAGAAGCCGGCTGCAAAAAGAGATATGGGAAGATAAAGGTGTTATTGTCGGGCGCAGCCTGGATATGTTCATATCAAAACTTAGAAAAAAATTGGAAGTTGATCCCAATATCAGCATCGTTGTTATACGCGGCAAAGGATATAAGCTTGAAGTAAACTCTTAAGAATCTCGGACGACTATGCTTGTAGTTTATAACTACAACGCTTAGAAAACAACAAAGCCCGATACTTTCGTATCAGGCTTTGTAC
>DATHLW010000523.1:0-3471 GCA_035487675.1 Mucilaginibacter sp.
AATTGAAATATGACGGCTCCAGAAAGCACCAGACCAAGGCTTAACCAAACGGAAGTGATTTTAAACCAATTAATAAGTGTTTCCGCGATAATTACCGACCCCAGCCCTACTATCACAATGCCGATACCCATGTTAATATCCGCAAATCCCTGGAATTGAGTGATGAGGAAACCACTGAGCGCTGTTAAAGCATTGGCAAGCGCCAGGCCTGTGATCTTCATTCTGTCGGTATTAACACCCAAAGAGCGTATCATGGATTCGCTGTTGCCCGTCGCCCGCATGGCAATACCAAAATCCGTTTTTAATAGATAGCCGATAAGAAGCATGACCGTTGCCACAAAAACCAATAATACCCAGAAAGTATTATGATTAAGATCATCTGAAATATTGATCAGCGTGAATATGGATGAAGTGTTGATAAGCGGAATGTTGGAGCGCCCCATCAAGGTTAAATTGACTGAATAAAGCGCCGTCATTACCAAAATGCCTGCAAGTAATGCGTTTACCTTTAATTTGGTATGGATCAGACCTGTTAATGCCCCCGCCAGGGCTCCTGCTACAATTACAGTCGGTAGTATCAGGTACACAGGCTGTCCATGTGTCAATAGTTTTGCAGTAACTACACTTCCAAGCGTGTAACTGCCATCAGTGGTAATATCAGGTATATTAAATATTTTCATGGAGATGTATATCCCCAATGCGATGGCCGAAAAACATAGTCCCTGTAATAATGCGGTAAGGTAAAAATCCATTATTTCACAGCTTCAAAATTTGAGGGGATACTAATATTATACTTTTTCGCAGCAGCCTGGTTATATACCCGCTTGCGTATTTTCACCATTTCAGGTTTTAGGCCGTCGGTTTTGTGTGTTTTTAAAAACTGTGCTGCCTGTTCGCCTGCCTGGTAGCCCCATTGGTAAATATCAGCGCCAAATGCGGCTACTGCGCCCCGTTGCACCAAACCCGCCTCGCTGGTAAAGATAGGCACATTCGCCTCGTTACAGCTTTTCAGGATAGTTGCAAAAGAAGCAAATACCGTATTATCAGGAAGGGCAAAAAAGGTATCAATATTTTTGTTTAATAAAGATTTGGTGACGAGTTGCGCATCTGCAGATGAGTTTAAAGGCAATGCCACTAAGGTAATATTCAATTGATCAGCCAGTGATTTGATATGGTTCATCGCATCAGCCGATTGCGGCTCCGATTGGTTATAGATCATCCCGACAACTAACTTTGCTCCTTTTGGTTTCAGCAATTTTGGGATGATGGAAAAAGAAGTATCAATATAAGCCAATTCCTCACCCGCCCCGAATAAATTAGCCGGTGAAGTACCCGTCGAACTCATCACATTCATCCTTGGCGGTGTTGGCGATACCATTGCGAAGATGGGGATGGTTTTGGTTTTTTGAATAGCAGTAATAGTGGATAAAGTGGGGCAGGTGGCCAGCAGGTCAACTTTTTCTGAAACAAAATAATTGACTATCTGAGTCAGCGTGGGAATATCTCCCTGCGCATTACGGTATTCTATCTTAATGTTCTTCTGTTCCTCGCTGAAGCCGTTCTTCTTCAAAGCATCAGTAAAACCGGTGCGTGCCTGTGATATGGTAGCATCCTCATAAGCATCTACAAAACCAACAACTGGCACATTGCTTTTTTTAGATTGACAGGATACAAAAAGGATAGTTATAAAAATTAAGGGCAGGTATTTTTTAAGCTTCATCAGGCTAAGTTAACTATTGAAGCCTAAAGCTAAAAGAGGAAAGGTAAAAGATGTGCTATTTATTTTTGTTCTTTTTACAAGTCTTTGATATGACTAGTCCTGAAAAAAGTTGACCGATGGTCTTATTTCAGGACGAGAGAAATAAAAACAAAAAAGGCCACCCAAAGGCAGCCCTCTTTCCTGTATATCATTCTTACATATTCCCCGCCCCTGAATATTGCAGCATTAATGAAACCTTTCCTGCACTATTAAATCCCCACACTTCCTGTAGCCGGCGGGAAACCTCTTTACCATCTTTATCAGTAAAGGTTTCATTCCCCCAAACACATACTACATTTTCATCCCGGTCAAGACTTTTCACGCTCATGAATGCATCAATTGTTATTTTCACATTCTTAATAGATCCTCTGAATGCTTTTACTCCTGCAAGATTTTGTGCTCTCCCTTTTACAAGTGTCCCATCTGCAAGCAGGATACTAACTGTATCTGCCAGTAAGTTAATGTGATTATCCAGTGTGTTATTTTCATAATCTTTCCATAGTGTTAATACCTTTTCTGAGTAACTCGGGTCCGCCATTGTGAAATTTGATGAATACATTGCTTTATAAGGCATTTTCGCGTCCTGTGCCAGGCATATACCAGCAAATAAAAGTGCCACTAAAGTAGCTAAAATCAACTTTTTCATGTCTTTATGGTTTAATTGTTTGTAACTGGTTCGTTACATTAAATATATAACTTAAATCACTAATAATCAAAATTATATAGGCAAAAACCCAGAAAGCAAACAACTACCACGGTAGTTAAAATAAAAGCAGGGTTATTAAGGTGTACAGCCAAACAATTATTTCACTATTTTAGCCTTCACATGATCCCTGTTGTTTCAAAATTGCCCCAGATGGGCACCACTATTTTTACCGTAATGTCGGCTCTGGCAAGTGAGCTGGGTGCTGTAAATCTTTCGCAAGGCTTTCCTGATTATGAGACCTCTCCAGAATTGATAGAGCTGGTAAACCGGGCCATGAAAAATGGCTACAACCAATATGCGCCGATGGCCGGTGTAATGATGCTTCGCGAAGAGATCAGCAAAAAAACCGAGAAACTATATGGTGCCTATTATAACCCGGATACGGAGATAACGATAACGGCCGGAGGAACGCAAGCCATTTACACGGCTATTACCACTGTTATTCATCCCAATGATGAGGTGATCATTTTTGAACCAGCTTTTGACTGCTATGCCCCTGCAATTAAGATAGCAGGCGGAATTGTAAAATCGCTTGAGCTGGATCCACCAGATTATAAAATAAACTGGGACATGGTAAAAAGGCTGGTCAACAGCCGCACTAAAATGATCATCCTTAATTCGCCACATAACCCTACGGCAACTATTTTGCATCAAAATGATATTGAAGAGTTATCAGCCATTGTGCGGAATCAGGATATCCTTATCCTGAGTGACGAAGTTTATGAGCATTTGATTTATGACGGTGAAACTCATCACAGCATGGCGCGTTATCCCGAATTAAGGCAGCGCAGCTTTATTGTTGCTTCATTCGGCAAACCATTTCATGCTACCGGGTGGAAGGTAGGCTACTGTATGGCCCCTGCCTATTTGATGAATGAATTCAGGAAAGTACATCAGTTTTTGGTCTTTTGTATAAACGCCCCAATGCAGGTTGGTATAGCAGAATTCTTAAAAAATGAAGAAAATTATCTCGGCTTGAAAGATTTTTTTCAGCAAAAAAGAGATT
>DATHLW010000524.1:0-14564 GCA_035487675.1 Mucilaginibacter sp.
TGATCGTGTTCCTGGGCCTGCAATTTATAAGGCCGGAAATCAAAAACCCGCCGGTTACCGGGGATTTACAAGCTCCACAAAACGTAAAAAATATCCTGCAGCGGGCTTGTTACGATTGCCATTCTAATGAAACCAATCTGCGCTGGTATGACAAGATCGCTCCGGCATACTGGCTTGTAGCAAATCATGTTAAAGAAGGCAGGGCGGACCTGAACTTTTCTAACTGGGCTAATTTGGCTCCCGCTGACCAAAAGGCAAAATTATGGGAATCGGTAAACCAGGTTATATTGGGCGCAATGCCAGTAAAAAGTTATACATCGGTACACCCTGAGGCTAAAATATCAAAAGATGACCTGTCTGTATTAAAGCAGTATTTGGCAGGCATGGTTCATAGTAAACCGGCTGATACAGCAACCATCAACGCAACGGATAAACAATACCAGCAATGGCAAAAAGGTGCCTTTAGCAACAGCAACCTACCAAAAGCCCTGAATGGTATCGCCTATATCCCCGATTACAAAAACTGGCAGCCCATTAGCAGCAGCGAACGATTCGATAACGGTACCATGCGCGTGATTTTTGGTAATGATGTCGCTATTAAGGCTATAAAAGATCACCAGTTTAAGCCCTGGCCTAACGGGACCACTTTTGCCAAGGTGGCCTGGGGGCAATTGGAAGACAAGGATGGCAATGTGCATACAGGCGAGTTTAAGCAGATCGAATATATGATCAAGGACGATAAAAAATACGCAAATACAGGCGGCTGGGGCTGGGCACGCTTTAAAACACCCAAAATGGTGCCTTATGGAAAAGATATCATGTTCACTAACGAATGTATTAATTGCCATCAGCCGGTAAAAGACAACGACCTGGTGTTCACATTCCCTATTAAATATTAAGGCCATGAAGAAAACAATTTATTTGATGATAGCAGGTGCAGCTTTGTTTTTAAATGCCTGCAGCAATCCAGCTGAAAATATCGAAGTGATCAATACCAAAGCATCACTAACCCCATCGTTCAACTTTAACCGACTGGGGTTAAGGGTGATCGCGTCATCTATCAATAAGAAGCAACGTACCATGTCAATATTATATGGTAATAAAGCAGGCTTAAATGCAGTTGGAACAGGCGCTAAAGAAATTTCCGATGGCGGGGTGCTCACATTGGTTACCTGGAATCAGCAGGAAGATGCACATTGGTATGGAGCAAATATTCCAGGCGACCTGCTGTCGGTTGAGCTGATCAAGACTAAAAAGAATAACAATCAAGTTTTGTTTGACTATAGCCGATTTGAGGGTAAGAACCTGGTCTTAAATACTGATACTACCGGTCAAAGCAAAAGGTTAAAATTTATTCTCGGTCAGAGACCCTCAGTGATGCCATAGGGTTGCCAGACACATTGGTACTACCTGCCGAGAATGATGTTCTGCGTGATGAAGGTCGAAGCATGTGCCCGTAAATTGGATGAAGCAGGTGTTAAGATTACCGCCATTCGTTACAAAGGTATGATCCATGATTGGGGCTTACTTAATCCACTGGCGACTATTCCGGCGAAAAGAAGCGCAATGATACAGGCAGGTGCCGAAATAAAAAAGCTTTAGAATAAAACCCGTTTATAAAACATTTAATTGAAAGTTGAAATATAAATAACATGTCAGACAAACTCAAAATGGACCGCCGCCACTTTTTAGGCGCTGCAGCCATCACCATTGCTACCGGCCCGTTGGTCATGCTCAGTACGGCTGCAGATGCAAAATCTTCTCAGGTCGAACTAACAGATGCTACACCAATTAAACGGGGGATGAATACCTCATTCGGTACTATTAAGCAGATTAATGCCGGCCTTCTGAATGTTGGCTATGCGGAAGACGGTCCAGCCGACGGGCAGCCTGTAATTCTCCTGCATGGCTGGCCCTATGATATTCACAGCTTTGTAGATGTAGCCCCATTGCTGGCGGCTGCGGGCTATAGGGTGATCATACCTCACCTGCGCGGTTATGGTACCACGCGCTTTCTTTCAAATTCGACCTTCCGCAATGGCCAGCCATCAGTAGTCGCGCTCGATATTATTGCCCTGATGGATGCTTTAAAGATCGAGAAGGCCATACTCGCCGGGTTCGATTGGGGCGCACGCACGGCTGATATCATCGCGGCGTTATGGCCACAGCGGTGCAAGGCCCTCGTGTCCGTCAGCGGCTATCTGATCGGAAGCCAGGCCGCAGGCGAACTACCGCTGCCGCCGTCAGCCGAGTTCCAATGGTGGTACCAGTTCTACTTTGCGACCGAACGCGGCAAGGCCGGCTACGAAAAATACCGGCACGACTTCGCCAAGCTGATCTGGCGGCTCGCTTCGCCAAAATGGAACTTTGACGATGCCACCTTCGATCGCTCAGCCGCAGCGTTCGACAATCCAGATCATGTTGCCATCGTTATTCACAATTATCGTTGGCGGCAAGGCCTGGTACAAGGCGAACCGAAATACGACGACCTGGAGAAGCAGCTCGCCCAAAATCCGGTTATCACGGTGCCTACCATCACCCTCGAGGGTGATGCCAACGGCGCGCCGCACCCCCAGCCGAGTGCCTACGCGGGCAAGTTCTCCGGCAAATATACGAACCGGATAGTCGGCGGAGGTGTCGGGCACAATCTACCCCAGGAAGCTCCGAAAGCCTTTGCTGAAGCGATTGTTGAGGTCGACGGTTATTCTAAATAAATCATAGGCTTTTTTGCCAATCTCCCGATGCAGCCCTACTTACTGCATCGGGAAGATTGGGTTTCGATAGTGGCGCTGTAAGCATTCAGGTTCATCAATTTAACGTGACAAAATATTCGATTATTTCTCTGTTTTCCGGATCACATAAAACCAGGTATTGCATCGCGTAACAAAACCCAGGCTTTCGTAAACTTTTATGGCACGCTCATTATCATATCTTACATGCAGGTAAGGTATTTCTGATGCTGCTTTAATCCGATTTATTTGGTGGATCAGTAGTTGCCTGGCATAACCCTTGCCTGTATGATCGGGATGGGTGCAAACTGCACTGACTTCGGCATAGTTAAAGACATGCAAGCGCTGACCAGCCATGGCCACCAGCTTATCTTCTTCAAAAATCCCATGATAATGCCCGAAATCGATCGTCCTCTCCGTAAAGGGGCCGGGGTTGGTTAATTTAGTCAGGGCAAGCATCTGAGGTACATGTTCTTTCGTTAAGGGAATTAATTCCATTGACGGTTCACCAATTTCTGTACCTGCGTCACAGATCATTTGTATGCCCTTTATGCAATTCGGCACTTTCCATGGACCGGGTATTTCTATCTCTGCAGGACTAATAAACAGCAGTGTCCGGTCTTCCGGAACCATATCATAAAGCTCATTGAAATTCGCAGTCGAATTTTCTTTAAATGCTACAAATGGCGACACGTCCCTGTCAAAATATTTCACTTGATCGTTGCCATAATAGAGGTCTTTATTGCCAGATATTAAGGCGTTCCAGGCTGGATTATCCAATACATGTTCCATCAAGGCAAACCTATGAAAAATCATATCAGCAAAAAAACCTGTAAGGATTAGCCGCTTTCGCCGACTAACCCGGTACAAAAAGAATTAAAAACAACTTATATCAAATCAAACAATTATGAACATCACAAAATCAGGCTACACATTGGGAGTAACAGGTGCATCTCTTATTTTATTATGGATAGGCATATTAAAGTTTACCCCATCAGAGGCTGCAGGTATAAAACCTTTGGTTGAACATAGCTTCTTAATGAGCTGGATGTATGCTATCGGCAGCGTAAGACAGGTATCTGACTTTATCGGAATATTTGAGATCATTACAGCAATATTGCTGATCGCCTCATTCTGGAATGGCAAAGCCGGATTAATAGCCGGTTATTTGGCCTGTATCATATTTATTACTACACTTAGTTTTTTACTTACCACTCCCGGTATTTGGAAAACTATGGATGGTATAGCGGTTACAGACTTTTTTGTACTAAAGGATCTCGGTCTTTTAGCAGTGGCGCTCCAGGTGCTTGGCAATAATTCAGAAAATGGAATGGCTAAAAAAGCTATTGTTAACGGATAAAATGTTTCATTTAGTACGGGGCTTTTATCGGGAAACCCTGTACTAAATAAATAAGTTCTTTTTGCAATCCTTTAATCAGATATAATTGACATAAGCTTCTTCAAAACTACCATCATCATACAGGTCTATCAGGCCATAACCGCGCGCTGTCTCACGCTTGTTACCCTCCCACCAGGCACCGCTCACAGCACCATTACAGATATAGGTTACATTATTATAAACCACTTTATCGCGCAAATGGATATGGCCGCTCAGGCATAGCTTTACATTCGGGTGCTGGTAAAACAGGCTGATTATTTTAGCGGTATCCGTGTGCATATCGCCGCCAAGCATTTCCCATTTGTTTACAATATTATCCTCTACCATGAGTGTCGCCGTGAGGATAGGTATGTGTGACATAACCAGCACCGGTGTTTTCGGATCAGTCATATTTAATTCATTTTCGAGCCATGAAAATTGCTCATCACCCAACTTACCAATATACCACGTGCCGTCAATATCAAGGTGCACACTATCCAGGATGATAAATTTCCAACCATTATTTTCAAAGCTATAATAGGCTTTTGAAAGTTTAAGCTGATCCATGGAATACTTTTTCCCATACAGCGCTTGTCCTTTATCGTTCTCGTTCCACCAGATATCATGATTACCAAGACAGTAATGAACAGGCAGACTGCATTCGTTTTTCATAATGGTGTAAGTCAGCTCCCATTGCTTGTTTATCGTATCGATATTCTCTTTATTCATATCGAAAACGATGTCCCCACCATTAAGTACCATATCCACTTTGGGATTTTGCTGTTGAACATGATGCAGGCATTTTACAAATTTGCCTGGCGCCCCGAATTGATCTTTCAGGTGTATGTCAGTCAAATGGGCAATTCTTAAAACTTCGCGTTTTTCAAAGCTATGGGTATCTATTTTTTTTAAGGCCGGAGTTAAGAGGTACAACCCCGACATTTTGATCACGGTTCTTCTTTTCATTACATGCCTGCCTATTAACAAAGGCGATGTAAAATTATTGGAAGTTGGGCTTTAACCGTAATCAAATTAATAATTTAATATTGAGGCCCGAAAAAATAGAATGCTTAATTATTCTTTAACCCTATCTGGTGATGAGCGTAGTCAGTTAAAAACTCATTATTGATAAAAAAGTCGATACCAAATATGGTCCGCAAGTCGCCGGTCACGTTCGGGTTTTCAACCTGGGTTAAATTGGATGTAGATGTGGTGGTATACGTGTAAGTAAACCCCATATTTGTGGTAATTGTAACCTGGGTACTCGCCGGGAGCTGGCCTGTGCTATTGACAGCCAACTTGTTTTCGATAGTCGAGATCAATGGCGTACCACTATCAAATAGCACATTAGTGCTTACACTTTGTCCGCTATAAGTTACTGTAGATGGAATATTTGGCGAATAACCTCCAGCACCGCTATGAGTAAGGGGATGCATGATAAATCCGCTGGAAGTGATATCTGCTGAGGTCAGCCCAATCTTTAACAGACCAGCCACATAAGTTCCGGTACTGCTAAACTGGCTTATGGGCAGCAAAGCAAGTTTAAATCCGCTGATGAGGCTGGGGTTGTTATTAAAATAGGTCAGAGGGCTTGCAATCAATGAATTTACATAGCTTGTACCGGGCCCAACGCCAAAAATATCCAATGAGTGGTTCACCGTTATCGTGTTGCCCGTAGTAACATCAACCACCTTGTAGTACAAAAATATAGGCACTCTCCCGGCGCTTATGCTCCCGTTGGCGTCACCAATAGTAAGGGGCGCATACGCCATGTAGCCGTACTCCTTAGTTAAGCCTGTTTTATTCCCATAACTCAAAGTATACTGTCCGGCAATAATAGTAATGCCGTTTACCACAGTGGAGTCGCCTGTAAATTGAATACCCGAACTGCTTATCATAGATGACGGTATAATACCGTGTGCATCAATTGTCATTCCGGCTGACCCTGTGTCAAATACGCTAAAATAATCAACTGATTGATTCCCTACCTTGGTTACCGGAATAAATACCCGCTTTCCACTATCTACCCCATATTCATATAAACCCAGGGTTGAGGTTACGTTTGTAATTGGTTTTACTTTATCTTTTGAACAGGAACTTATGAGGACTATCAATCCGAACCCGTAACATAACCAAAGTATATTTTTTTTCATCTTAGTTTAGTGGAATATAAAATTCGGCCTTAAATAGGTAATAACGTAAAAAAGCTAAATGTTTTATCAATTGAAAAAATATTCTCGAATTGCCTTTACGTATATACGGTGATTAAGCCTCTGAGGTTGGCCGTTTTCGGTGTAAATCTGTTTTATCCGTAATTGTCCGGATCACCTCATCCAATTCATCAGCTGATGATAAAAGGTAATTAAGCGCATTTTGCTTTTCGGCAGGGTCCTCGTTAGCATCCTTTATCAGGTGAATAAGGCCCATTATACGGGCAAGCGGAGCCCTTATCACATGCGACTGGAGCCACGATATCTCTTTCAGGTTTTCATTTTGTTCTTCAATGGCTTTCACATAACTAAGCCGCTCGGTAATATCTTTAAAATATACTGAAAGGCCATTGTTTGATGGGAACGCGCTAATCTCGTACCATTTATTCAAAGGTGGATAATAGTCTTCAAATCTTACCACCTCATTGGTTTCAATTGCCTGGTGATATCTTTTGTACGACTCCGATTCGAGCGAATCAGCATACACCTCCCACAAATTTCGGTTGAGTATCTCATTTTTAGGTCTGTGTAAAATCTTTTCAGCCATGTGGTTCCAATACGTTACTATCCAGTTTTTATCTACTGCAAAAAAAGCGTCGCCAATGCTTTCTAATATATCTTCTATTTGTTGGGCCTTTTTTTGCAGCAATAGCTCAATCTCCTTATTCCTGGTAATATCTCTGAAATTACATACGATAGCATTGATATCCGGGTCTTCAAGCCTATTCGTAAAAATGCACTCGACCCATATATAATGACCATCAGTGTGTTTTACCTTGAAAATAGATGTTATGGATGTCCCGGGTTCACTTAATACCTTATCGAGATCTGTCTCAACACACTCCCTGTCGCCGGGATAAACACAGTACAGCAGGCCGCTTTTTCCCCTGTCTTCTGGTTTCCAGCCGACAATACGTTGAGCCGAATTGCTCCGGTAAATTATATCCAGATTTTGCTCAAGCAGGATAATCCCATCATAACTGTTTTCGACTAATTTCCTGAAGCGTAGATCGCTGACCACTTGCCCAAAAGAAATTCCTTCGTTCTTATTTTTATTAATGTCGCCTGTTTTTGAACTATTTGGCATAAAATAAAAATACTGATTAAAAGCGGGAATGTAATATGTACTGGCTCCAACTATATTTAATAATTATAGCCACATCATATCAGGAAATGTATAACAAATGTTGTCATTAATTACTTAAAAATCAACCCATATTTTAACGATCTGCACACACGATTTGAAATTTCATTTTGTATTTTTGATCCGTGCCCGCTCCTAATAAAAAAACTATTGTAACTAAAAAAGCCCCTGTTAAAAGAAAAGCCCCGGCGAAAAAGAAAAAAAGCAAGGGCTGGCCTATACAACTAAAAATTGTCATTGCCGGGATACTGCTTATACTTCTATCCCCTTTTTACTATGCTTATGTTTTAAGAACATTCACATCAACCTGGCGATGGATACGCGACATTGGCGAAGAACCGCATTACCGTACCTATAAAAGTTTCAATATCCGTATACCCGATAAATACGAGATACATGGTATCGATGTATCCTACGCCCAGGGAAAAATTGACTGGCAGAAAGTGAAATCAATGGAGGAGGATAGCGTGCATATCAGTTTTGCATTCATTAAAGCGACGGAGGGCGTTTTATCGGTCGATCCTTATTTTCAGCGTAATTGGCGTGAAGCACCGAAGGCCGGCATCATTTGTGGTGCATATCATTATTTTAAACCTGCAAAAAGTGGAAAATGGCAGGCAAAATTCTTTCTGCAAACTGTTAAAATAGAAAAAGGCGACCTTCCGGTAGTTGTTGATATAGAAGAACTAACCGGCAGCAATCCTAATAAGATGCGCCAGGAACTGAAAGAGTTTCTAAACTACATTCAAAGTAAAACCGGGGTAAAGCCCATCATTTATTCGGGTATCAGTTTTTATAAGGACTATTTGGAAGGGTATTTCGATGGTTATCCATTATGGATAGCCCACTATCACCAGGCCGAATTAAATTTAAGTCATGAAACCAAATGGTTTTTCTGGCAGCATTCGGACAAAGCCACTATAAGCGGTATTAATCACGTTGTCGATTTTGACGCCTTTAAAGGAGATAGTATTACATTCAAAAAACTGTTGATCCAGTAGATCTTCATCAATAATTCCTGTCGCAATTCGCCCCTCGTATTGCCGCATTCACCTGTTTCATAGCCGTTATTTTGCCACTAAGTTTGTTTTGTAATTGCATCACAGGCATTTACAATTAGCTCTTTGAAATTATTTTCAGAAAAATTTGTGAAACCGAAAGGTTGCATTTATATTTGCAACCAAAAGGTTTCATAATTTATGAGAAGAGATGTGTTCCAGGCAATTGCCGATCCGACGAGGAGAGAGATATTAGGTATGATAGCGCATAAGTCGCTCAACATAAATTCGGTGACCGAGAACTTTGATGTGAGCAGGGCGGCGATATACAAGCACATGAAGATATTGGCCGAGTGTGGTTTGTTAGAGATCAAGCAGCAGGGCCGTGAACGTTTTTGTGAAGGGCGGCTGGAGAAACTGAACGAAGTATCAGACTGGGTAGAGCAATACAGGCAGTTTTGGGAAGCGCGGTTTGATTCGCTGGATAATTATCTAAAGGAGTTACAATCTAAAAACAAAAAACATGGCAGGAAGAAATGATGTTGTCTTAACTGGTGTGTTCGACAATCGCCTGGAAAAAGAACTTGCAACAATGTAAAACTAAACCAATAAAAATCATGAAAACAACAAAAATTTTGTACTGGGTATTTACTGTATTGCTTGTCGCGTTAATGCTGTTCTCAGCAATAAGTACCTTTATTCCTAATCCGGAGGGTGCAGCATTTGCAAAACAATTCGCCTATCCTACTTACATTTTCAAATTTCTGGCGATAGCAAAAATACTGGGGGTAATAGCCATTCTGGTACCGGGTAATCCAAGGTTAAAAGAGTGGGCCTACGCCGGCTTCACTTTCGATCTGCTTGGCGCTATCTACTCATTTTATGCAAATGGAACATTCCCGGCAGCAACCTGGGCGCCAATGCTCATTTTGGGACTAATACTCGTATTCGGCTCATATATCTGCTATCATAAATTAAAAGCACAATAATTATGGAAATGATACTGAACAAAGTAGAAGTGTATAAAACAAATGTGAGGCACAAAAGGCAGGCAAGAAGGCTTTTGAGCGTTTTGTCGAAGCAATTCCCCTTGTTCAGTATCAACTTTGACCTGGAGGATTGTGACAAGATCCTGAGAGTCGAGGGAGAAAACATCCCGCAGGAAAAGATTGCAAAGCTGGTAACAGAAAATGGTTACCAGTGTAATTTGCTTGATTAAATAAACAGATTCAATTGACTTAAGCTATGAAAAAAGTAATTTCAAAGGATGGGACTGCTATTGCCTATGATAAAGCAGGCAACGGTCCCTTAGTTGTCCTGGTAGATGGCGCCCTGTGCAGCCGTGACTTCGGCCCGATGCCAAAGCTCGCCAAACTATTGTCAGAAAACTTTACTGTGATCAATTACGACCGTCGCGGACGAAATGATAGCAATGATAACAAGCCTTATGCTGTTGAACGCGAAATAGAGGATCTTGAAGCACTAATTAATGAGAATGGCGGTTCGGCTAATGTATTTGGAATTTCATCGGGTGCCGGACTTGCCCTGTTATCTGTGGCGCACGGATTACATATTTCTAAGCTTGCCTTATATGAACCTCCCTTTATGGTTGATGCGGAGGGCCATCACCCGCCCGCTGATTCTTTGCAGCAGTTGCAGGCAATGGTCGCAGATGACCGCCGGGCAGATGCAGTGAAGTATTTCTTGAAGGATATGATAGGGCTTCCGGGTATTGCTATTTTTATGATGAAGTTGATGCCTATCTGGTCAAAACTCAAAGGAGTGGCACATACGCTGCCTTATGATGTTGCTGTAATGGGTGATTATTCGCTTCCTGAAAAAAAAGCCGCATCTGTTACAGCACCTACTCTAATTTCAGGAGGCGATAAAAGCCAGATAACCCTACAACATGCTGTAAAGCGGTTATCAGAAGTGATGCCGAACAGTGAGCTAAAAATATTGAAAGGACAGACGCATAATGTGTCTGCAAAAGTTATTGCACCCGTGTTGATTGACTTCTTCAAAAAATAGACCATCAGCGATAAACTAACTTGTTGATTTCCTGATAAATTTTTATCTTTTAGTGGCCTCAGCTATGATGCCATGGTAAAAGTTAAAATGATGGGCATTGGATTCCCGGTACATATCATATGCACATTATTGAGTGGTTCTCCCCCAAAATTGCCCGCCCGGTAAAACCTGAATCTTATACAAAGAACGGTAAGCTGGCCGGAACAACGCAGCTTGTATCTATTAACTAATCTAATTTACGGGCTATATGTCGATAGAATAAAAAATAATTTAATCAACCATGATTTATAATAAACATGCTGTAAAAGAGTTGTTTATATATAGATTTTGTTTATTTCCGTTAAAATCTCAAATCAAATAATCAAACTAAAATGATTAAAATAATTTCGTTTTTAATTGTTTTAGCAATCGTTCCCATATCGAGCTTTGCTCAGAAAGAATGGCATTTAATAAAAGATGAGGACGGCATTAAAATATATACCCGACGGCTTGAAAATGTGAAATTCAAGGAAATAAGGGCCGATTTTGATTTAAAGGCCACTGAAGATCAATTAATTAATATACTTAAAAATATTTCTCACCATAAGGATTGGAGTTATGGTACTAAAAAAACATTCCTGATAAGCAAAAAAGGTAAAGATACTTTGATCTATTATTCGGAAGTTTCGTTACCGTGGCCGTTAAGCAACCGCGACCTTGTTATAGAGCTAAGCTTCAAAAAGGACACCTTAAACAAAACAATGGTTATCCAGGCTAAGAGCATTTCTGGTGTATTGCCGGATAAACCCGGGCTTATAAGGGTCCCCTTTTCGATGGCTTTATGGGATATTAGGGTACAGTCAGATAACCTGTTGAAAATTCATTACACATTTAGCACTAACCCCGGAGGGGCATTGCCTGCCTGGCTGGTAAATTTCGCTGCCAGTACCGGACCGTATAACTCATTTCGGAAGCTTAAAGAGCTTGTCCGGAAAGAGGGCTCATAAACCAATCACTGACCTTGCTATTCCGCCAAGCTATTTTTGTTTTCTTCCCAATTTAAGCTTTTAAAAACAATTTGAACAAAATCAGGTTTTTCACGTAATAGCCTATCACGAACACTATGGCAAAGCAGATTTTGATAATTGAAGATGATGAAGATATTCTGCAGGTATTAGAAACCGTGCTTGAGTATAATGATTTTACCGTTAAAGGGTTAAACAGGACTGATGACATTTTAAAATCAGTAGCTAAATATAACCCGGATCTTGTTTTAACAGATTATTTACTGTCTGGTACCAATGGCGGCAAAATTTGTCAGCAAATTAAAGGCAATAAGGACACCTGCCACATACCCGTGGTTTTAATATCAGCTTATCCCGAACTAGCCTCATCACTCGGCAATTTTGGCTTCGATGCATTCATCAATAAGCCCTTTGATATCAATATGCTGGTGCGAAAGATCAACCAATTGCTGGGCCTTCACCAGCATTAATATTTTATCATCATATGCAACGCCGTTCCACTAAATGCACCGGCGTTTTTGCATCACTGCACATTCCCTTTCATTTTGCTGATCAGCTCACCCAAAGTTTTAAAACTTCGCGCAATAACCTCATCATAAGGTATCCCAAAACTGATGCGAATAAAATTGGTGTATCGGCCATCAACACTAAAAGTTTGTCCCGGTGCAATACTAATATTGTGTTCCATAGCAGCCTTGTAAAGATCAAAAGCATTAATGCTTTTGTCGAGCTCTATCCATAAAACATACCCGCCCTTTGGCCGGCTTATTTTAGTATCTGCCGGGAACCAGGTAGCAATAGCCTGGGTGTAACGTAAGCATTGCGTATATAACGCCTTGCGGAGATTGCGCATGTGCAAATCGTACCGGCCTGTTTCAAAAAAATGAGCAATGGCTGCCTGCGTAGGTGTAGCCGAGGTAACCGTGTGCATCATTTTTATATTGATAATTCGATCCTTAAATCGTTCTCCGGGAATACACCACCCCACCCTATATCCCGGAGCAAGAGATTTTGAAACCGATGAGCACAATATTACCCAACCGTCGGTATCAAAGCTTTTACAGGTGCGTGGACGCTTTTTGCCAAAGTATATCTCGCCATAAATATCGTCCTCTATCAAAGGGATTTGTTTTGCGGTCACCAGGTCAACCAATTGCTTTTTCTGGTCATCAGGCATACAACTACCCACCGGGTTGCCAAAATTGGTGACAAACAAGCAAACTTTCACTTCTACTTCATGCATTGCGCGCTCAAGATATTCTATATCCGCCCCGGTATCCGGATCAACGGGTATCTCCAGTACCTTTAAGCCAAGGCTTAGCATCACATTAAATATGCCGAAATAAGTAGGGCTTTCAATTGCCACAGTATCGCCCGGTTTGGTAAGTGCCCGCAAACAAAAAACCAGTGCCTCCATGCAACCCTGGGTAGTTACAATATCATGCTCTGTGATACGGCCGCCCCAGTTAAATGCATTTTTTGCGACCTGTTTACGCAAGGATATGTTCCCTTGCAGGTTCTCATAGTTCACATTTCCGGATGCGCTTTTACGAATAGCCTCCATCATGGATTTATTGAGGCGGGCCAACGGCAACAAATTAGTAGGAGGAGCCGAACGCGACAGCCGCAAAATATCCTCCTCGGGCATGTTCTGGAAAACTGCCGCTATCATCTGTTCTACTGTAGATTGCCCGGAAATTTTAACCGGCGGCTTGATTTCTGGTAATTTGGTAACTCTGGCAGGCGAATATTTAACATAATAACCCGATTTGGGCCTTGCCTCTATCAACCCCATATTTTCCAGCTCGACATAAGCGCGGTACGCAGTGCTTATGCTGATACCTTGTTCCAGGCTCAACGCCCTTACTGATGGTAATTTATCGCCAGATTTCAGCAAGTCTTGCCTGATCTGTGTTTCAATACGCTGAGCAATACCGGCGTATAAAAAGTCCTCGTCGGATGAAGTAATTAATTTTTCCATGCCATCTGTTATGCACAAAATTATTAAAACTGAATCTGTTTTGTCAATGATTTAAGCTTTTATTTTGTTTAACAATAATTTATAAAAAAATGGAATTTCAGATAATTGATTATCAGCCGAAATATCAGCCATATTTTGAAAAATTTAACAAAGCATGGCTCGAAGAATATTTTGTTGTGGAGCCTTTTGACAAATGGGTATTGGAGAACCCATATGAAGCGTTAATAAAAAATGGCGGCAAAATATATTTTGCCGCATTGGGCCCAACTATAGTAGGTACAGTAGCACTCCGGTTTATTGAAGAAGGCGTTTATGAAATGACCAAAATGGCCGTCGACAAAGCCCACAGGGGCGCTGGCGCCGGTCAGTTTTTATGCCAAACAGCAATTGATAAAGCCAGGAAAATGGGAGTTGTGAAACTTGTTCTTTGGTCAAACAGTGTACTTAAAAACGCCATTCATATTTATCATAAGTTAGGATTTACTGAGATTCCGGTACTACCGGGAACATATGAAAGGTCTGATATTATGATGGAGTTATCTTTAAACAATAAACCCAATAACAATTAAAAATACTCATAATGGAAATTGCAGCATTAAGCGAAAATGAAATACTACAATTAAGGGCAGAAACCAGTGGTACCGCAGAAAAAATACATTTTAATAACGCAGGTGCATCATTACCTCCGGATGTTGTTGTTGAAACGGTCATCAGTTATTTAAAGGAAGAGGCTACACAAGGTGGCTATGAGGTTGAAGCCAAATACCAGGAACAACTAGAATATACCTATGCATCAATTGCCAAACTGATCAATGCTGATATAGATGAGGTTGCTATAGTAGAAAATGCAAGTGTGGGGTGGGGAATTGCGTTTAACGGGATCGGTTTTAAGCAGGGAGATGTCGTGATCACTTCAGAAATGGAATATGTGACCAACCTGCTGGGTCTCTTGAACGCGCAAAATAACTATGGTATCGAGATAAAAATAATCCCTAACGACGAGCGTGGCAATTTTTCCCTAACCGCATTGGAAGAAGCCATTTCACCCAAAACAAAACTAATCGCTATCACCCATATAGCATCAACAGC
>DATHLW010000525.1:0-5747 GCA_035487675.1 Mucilaginibacter sp.
CTGTTCTTCGTTACTGAATGCTTTCCATTCAGCGGCAGTAAAAGTTAATATTTCTTCATCACAAACTGCATCTACGCCTGACGAACCATTCTGCTCAAAATGTTTAACCAGTTTTTCAATCGATTCTGCCTTATCCGCAGCTTTATTATACCAGGAGTTGAACAACTGCATAAATATCCATTGCGTCCACTTATAAAAATCGGGCGAACTGGTGCGTACCTCGCGGCTCCAGTCGAACGAGAAACCTATCTGGTCCAACTGACGACGGTAGGTGGCAATGTTAGTCTCGGTAGTAATAGCAGGGTGCTGCCCGGTTTGTATAGCGTATTGCTCGGCAGGTAAGCCAAAGCTGTCGTAGCCCATCGGGTGCAATACGTTGAACCCCTTTAAACGCTTGTAACGGGCAAAAATATCAGAAGCAATATATCCGAGCGGATGGCCTACATGCAGTCCGGCCCCAGACGGATAGGGGAACATATCCAGCACATAATACTTGGGTTTGGCAGCCCCGATAGCTATCGGGGTATCAGCCTTAAAGGTTTGATTATCGGCCCAAAACTGCTGCCACTTTTGCTCTATATCTTTAAATTGGTAGTCCATTGCTATTATTCTCGCGTTTGAGGATGCGAAATTAAGAAAAATGGTTGATTGGTGGTTAGTTAACTGGTGATTAGTTGATCAGTGATTAGTAGAGACGCAATGCATTACGTCTCTGCAAGCGTCCTGTCCGTCCGTTATTCTGTAACTACACTTGCGGACGATGGGCGGACAAAGAGTATACTGCGGGTGGATAAGATTCGCAGATATTGCCCTGTTCCGTCCGGTTATACATGTTACAACTTACCGGACGGACGGAATATTATCTATAAAAAATAAATAAAATTCTTTATAATTAAATAATAATTGTATCTTTGTACTATTACGAGCTATTACTGCACTTACTACACAGCAAGACATATATGAATATGTTGATGGGGGAGTATTATTAAAATTTCTGGTTGAAATTTAAATCTTCGCAGTTAACCCGATTAACCATCAATCACTCTTCAGCCATTCAACAGCCTCCTCAATAAACTGCTGCCATATTCCATCAGGTTGCCATACTTCTTCAATAAACTCCTGCATTTCATCCTGGTTCAAAATATCAGCAGCAAAAAGGTATAAGCCAGTAAATGCAGATGCACGATAATTTGCCGCACAATGTACCAGTGTTTTCTGATGGCTATATTTATTCATCAAACTGATAAAAGAAGTCAACTCATCCATCTGCGGATTATCAAATATAACCGGGATATGATGATAGGTCAAACCCAAATTATTTACTGATGCAGCTTCATCAGCCAAAGCATATTTGCCATCTGATAAGCCGAGATTGATGATCACCTGGTAATCACTATTAGCAATATCGCTTAGCTGGCCCTCAGTAGGTTGCCCTGCACAAGCCAGCAGATCGGATACCTGGCGGAAGTTGTAGATAGCGCTCATTTTGCTAAAATACGAATTGATTTAATTCAAAGTCTATTACTTAATATCGAATAATGAACTCTGAATTTTGAACGCTGAGGTTTAACTTCATCATTCAAAATTCAATATTCGGTGTTCGATATTATTTATTGGGTGTCCGTCCGTTACCGGGTAAAACATATCGGCGAATAAGCCGGACGATTTTGTGCTATAGCAGTATTGGTGCTTACCTGTCCGCATAGTGTTCTAGCCACTTACACTTCGGAACGGACGGACACCAACATTTGTAGAATATTAAAACCCAAAAACTATTTCTTTCGTAAAAGGATATTAATTAAATTGCAATATTGAAAAACGTAAATCTTATCATGAAATTAAAACACATCTCATTAGTGCTGTTGGCCTGTGTGGCTTTAGTGTATACAGCATGTAAAAAATCAAGTTCATCACAAACAGTCGACTCTAAAACAGTAAGCAGCCAGATCGCTTTGAATTTGGCGCAAACTTTGTATAGCGGTTTTGGCGGGTTTAATATTACAACTGGCTTAAGCGCCCCGGGTACATTCGGTGTCGACCATAACAAGATCAGGCTGAACATGACCAAGGGCCGTTTGGGCGTAAATAGCATTGGTGGCAATATCACCTGCGGTTTACATGCCGACACTACTTTTAGCTCAAGCGTTACCGTTGATGGCGGGCAGGCAACCGTAGCAGGTTCTATCGGGTTTACCTTTAACTGTACCGGTAGCACGTTTTCAGGCTTTACTGTTACCGATAACCTGAAAGTGACCGAAGCAACCGCACAAGTGAATGGTACCTTTAACGTTGCCGAAAACCTGACCGCAGCACAGGTAAATCCGGGTGTTGATACCTCAAACGTATCATTGAATGGTACTGCAAGCTTTGCTGAAAATGCAAAAGTGAGCGGCAAAAGCACCACTGCCTCGTTCAATTACACCTTCCATAATATCATTATTGATCACTTGGGTACTATTGTCAGCGGTTCGGCTGATTTCGCAACCCAGGCCAGCGGTGCATCGGGTACCTGGAATTACAGTGGTACTGCTACATTCCTGGGCAATAGTTTAGTGAAGATCGTTATCAACGGTGCAAGCTATACTGTAAATCTGCAAACAGGCGCGGTAAGCTAAATGAATAAATAATTAATACGTATACAGCATTTTAGAGGCTCTCTTCGGGTAAAACTGGAGGGAGCTTTTTGTTTTGATGTCAAGCTTACCTGCCCAGCGTTCTTACCCACTCTGTCGACGCTGCGCTGGACATCTCTCCCTAAGGTTAGGGAGAGAATGATTTTTAAATAATTTAGAACAAAAACTCCTCCCCTCCTATCAGAGGAGGCTGGGGAGGGAAAATCTGCGCTTGGTTTAACCGCTTTAAAGTTTTACCCACTCTGTCGACGCTGCGCTGGACATCTCTCCCTAAGGTTAGGGAGAGAATGTTTTTTTCTATAAATTTCATATTTTACCATCATGAACCCTATCACACAGTTATGCCGGGATTTAAGAAATAATGCTACACCGGCAGAAAGGCGACTTTGGAAGGAGCTAAGAATACGAAACATGGGCGGTGAGAAATTCCTAAGGCAGTTCCCCATATTTGTCAGAGCTGACCTGGGTAGAAAAAGCTTTTACATTGCTGATTTTTATTGTGCCAGATTGAAACTGGTTATTGAAGTGGATGGCCCTATCCATCTGCTTAAAAAAGATTACGACGCCAACAGGGACCTTGTGATGAATGAACTCGGATTCAATATTTTAAGATTTACAAATGAACAAGTGGCAAATAATCTAAATGAAGTAATTGAGAAAATCATGTTTTATGTGATAGCGTAGTTTAACTTCCCCGGCCTCCCCTGATTTCAGGGGAAGGGTTAATCCACTCTCTCCCTACACTTAGGGAGAGATGTCCAGCGAAGCAAAGACAGGGTGGGTAAAAACTTAGGACAGCTCAACCATTCCAACATTTATCGTATACTTGTTTTCGCATGAAACCATCATGAGCCACCGCCACAAACCGAAATGAATAAAACGGCTCATGATAGCTTCATTGCCATTGAAAAACAAATTATTTTAATGAAAAAACTCTTATCCAATCTAACCTTCCAGGTGATAGCGGCCATTGTGCTGGGTGTAGTTGTTGGTTTGTACTTTAAGGATTTTGGTCCGACGGCACAGCTCATCAGCAATAAGTTTATCGATATGATCAAGATGCTGATCGCACCGATCATATTCTTCACTATTGTGCTTGGTATTGCCGGTATGGGCGATATGAAAAAGGTGGGCAGGGTTGGCGGTAAGGCAATCTTATACTTCGAGATTGTGACCACTTTTGCGCTGATCATGGGGGTAGGTTTGGCCAACCTTATTCAACCGGGTAGCGGCTTACCTGCGCCACATGGTGCTACCAATGCCAAACTATTGGTATACCAAAAAGCTGCTGCCGAAATGAAATGGGGTGAGTTTTTTGCCCACATCATCCCATCCAATGTATTCGATGCATTTGCCAAAGGCGATATATTGCAGATATTATTCTTTGCCATTCTATTCGGTTATGGTCTTAGTTTATTGAAGGAAACGGGCAAGCCGGTAGTCGATTTTTTTGAGAAGCTGAACAAGGTATTTTTCAATATCATGGGCGTGGTGATGAAACTGGCACCCATTGGTGCATTCGCGGGTATGGCCTTTACCGTGGCTACCTATGGTATCGATACCCTTGGCCCTTTGGTGAAATTGTTAGGAGCAGTTTTTCTTACTATGCTGCTGTTTATTTTCATCGTGCTTTTTACTATCAGCCTGATTTATAAATTCAGCTTATGGCAATATCTTAAATTTATCCGGCAGGAGATACTCATTGTATTAGGTACTTCCTCGTCAGAGACGGTGTTACCTAGTATGATGGAAAAGATGGAGCAGTTCGGTTGTTCAAAGTCGGTTGTAGGGTTGGTTATTCCGGCAGGGTATTCCTTTAATTTGGATGGGACGACTATTTATCTTTCCATGTCAGTAATATTTTTGGCACAGGTGTTTAATATCCCTTTGTCGTTAGAGCAGCAACTGGTCATCATCGGTATATTGATGGTCACCTCCAAAGGAGCAGCAGGCGTAACGGGTAGTGGGTTTATCGTATTGACATCAACCTTAACGGCTATCAAAGTAATTCCCATAGAAGGCGTGGCTTTACTACTGGGTGTCGACCGCTTTATGTCGACTGCAAGAGCGCTCACTAACATGATCGGCAATGGGATAGCTTGTATTGTGATAGCGAAGAGCGAGAAGGAGTTTGTGCCTCCCGCAACCCTTTGATTTACGATTTTAGATTTACGATTTAGGAATGGTGCTGTCCGCTGTGTTCTATGATTGTGTATGCAGGATAACGGACGGACGGGACGTAAAATCATCGCTCCGTCATTGCGAGGTACGAAGCAATCTCTACATAAGCAGAGCGGCCATGCAGGTTCTACACCTTTCTGTTGTCTCTGTACAGTTTAGAGATTGCTTCGTCGCACACTCCTCGCAATGACGATCAAAAAATAAGCCGATAAAGTTACTTTGAGATTATGCGTAATAACTTTAGCTTTGCGCACACATTATAAAATCTATGAGCGTTCTCGTAAATAAAGATTCCAAAGTTATAGTTCAGGGTTTTACCGGCAACGAAGGTACCTACCACGCATCTCAAATGATAGAGTATGGTACACAGTTGGTTGGCGGTGTTACGCCGGGTAAAGGCGGACAATCCCACCTTGACAGGCCCGTTTTTAATACCGTAGCAGATGCAGTTGCTAAAACAGGTGCGGATGTATCTATCATCTTCGTTCCGCCGCCATTTGCAGCTGATGCCATTATGGAAGCAGCCGAGGCAGGTATCAAAGTGATCGTTTGTATCACCGAAGGTATCCCTACAAAGGATATGATCCAGGTGAAGGAATATCTGAAAGGCAGGGGTAGCCGTCTGATCGGTCCAAACTGCCCTGGTATTATCACTGCCGGTGAGGCAAAGATCGGTATCATGCCGGGCTTTATCTTCAGAACGGGTAATGTGGGGGTAGTTTCCAAATCAGGTACTTTAACTTACGAAGCGGTTGACCAAGTAGTGAAAGCCGGTTTAGGTATCACCACAGCCATAGGTATCGGTGGCGATCCGATCATCGGCACAACAACCAAAGAAGCGGTTGAACTATTAATGAACGACCCTGATACGCACGGCATCATCATGATAGGCGAAATAGGCGGTGGTATGGAAGCCGAAGCTGCGCGCTGGAT
>DATHLW010000526.1:0-2636 GCA_035487675.1 Mucilaginibacter sp.
AATCTTATCACTAATTGCAATTGCTATAACCGGAAGCCTTTCTGCTCAGACCAAGCAGGTAACGACAACCGATGATGATTTAAATCTAAAAGAGAAATATAGCGTGTTAAAATCTGATCCGAATATAAAACAAGGGGCTTATGCTCTTTATTCACTTCGTGGCAGCAGATTGATTCGCGATGGTTTTTATAAAAACAATCAGAAGGATAGCGTATGGAACAGCTATAATTATAAAGGAGAGGTGCAGGTGAGATATGATTACACCGGAAAGAAATTAATAGATTATAAAAAAGCCATTTGGGACAATAGTGAAGATGGTGAATATGATGTAATTATTGGCACTGATACTACTAAGAAGAAGCTTGATCAACCGCCCGTTTTTTTGGATGGTGACGGAAAGATACAGCAGATCGCTGGTTCCAAAACGAGATATCCGGCTAAAGCGAAAGAGTATAATATCCAGGGAAAGGTAGTAATAGCTTTTACAGTAGACACAAATGGTGACGTATCAAATTATAGTATAAAAAAGCGTATTGGTGGCGGATGTGACGAAGAAGCATTACGTATTGTAGAATTGGTTAAAGGTGATTGGCTTCCAGGCATGCTAAACGGAAAGCCCATTAAAGTTGAATTTGAGATGCCGTTTAAATTTACTCTTACAAGCGTCGATTATTGATTAATTATATGGTTAAAAAAGTTATTATCTGCATTTATTTGACCGTTTTTATAAATCTGCTGTTACACGCACAGTCCCCCGGCGCCATCATCGATGTTCAGCATTATGGTTTTACGATCCAGCTAAATGACCAAAATGACACCATCAAAGGGGAAGCAAATATTGCAGTTACTTTTTTGAAGGATGCCGGATCATTCAAGATCGATCTGGTAAAGAAAAAGGTGAATGGCAAAGGCATGTTAGTGAGCAGCGTAACCGAGAATGGTGCAAATCTGCCTTTTCAGCAGGACCAGGATGCGGTTACAGTTAGCACACAAGCCAAATCGGGGACAGAGCATAATTATGTGATCTCTTATAGTGGTATACCAGCAGATGGGCTGATCATATCGACCAATAAATTCGGCCACCGCACCTTTTTTGGCGACAACTGGCCAAACCGGGCGCATAACTGGCTGCCCTGCGTGGATGAACCTGCCGACAAGGCGACTGTAGATTTTATGGTGACCGCCCCCGATCATTACCAGGTGGTGGCGAATGGTTTAAAGGTTGAAGAGAAGACACTATCCGGCAATTTGAAACTGACCCATTGGAGGGAAAAAACCTTGTGCCCTACAAAAGTAATGGTGATCGGCGTGGCGGATTTTGCCATTGATCATGCAGGCGATGTGAAAGACATTCCGGTTTATACTTACGTTTTCCCGGAGAACAAAGACAAGGGTTTTGCGAGTTATGCCGTAGCTAAAGAAATACTGGCTTACTACATGGGTAAAGTCGGCTCCTATGCTTTTGAAAAGCTGGCCAATGTGCAATCCAAAACCATATTTGGCGGGATGGAGAACTCCAGTTGTATTTTTTATTTTGAAGAATCGGTAGGCGATAAAGGCATAGAAGAACTGATGGCCCATGAAATTGCACACCAATGGTTTGGGGATGCTGCAAGCGAAACAGCATTTAGTCATTTATGGCTGAGCGAGGGTTTTGCCACTTACATGACCAATGTTTACCTGGAACATAAATACGGAACAGATACGCTGAAAAAACGATTGATGGCTGACAGAGAAATGGTATTCGATTTTGAGAAGAAAAGAAAGACGCCCGTGGTTGATACCTCTGTTCACAACAATTATATGGTATTGCTCAACCCTAACAGTTATCAAAAAGGCGGCTGGGTGCTACATATGCTGCGCCGAAAATTAGGCGAAGATGCTTATTGGAAAGGCATCCGGGCTTACTATGCCAAATATGATGGTGGTAATGCGAATACCGATAATTTGCGCGCCGAACTGGAAAAGGCAAGCGGGAAAAACCTGGAACAGTTTTTTAAACAATGGATCTATACTGCCGGGGCTCCTCATTTAAATATAAACTGGAGATACAATTCATCTAAAAAGGCTGTCGATCTGACCGTCACTCAAAAGCAGGCTGCTTTATTTGACTTTCCCCTGGAGATATCAATAGGCGGTAAACGACAAATTTTGTTAGTTAAGAACAAAGTAACAACCTTGTCGATACCATTAAAGGTAAAACCATCATCTGTTATTGTTGACCCCAATGTGAATTTACTGGCTGCTTTTGATGTAAAAGAAGCGATACAATAACTAATTTAGTTCTGTTATATGGTTGTATTACTGTATATTGTTTTGTAAAATAAAAAAAAGCCAAACAATATACTTTTATTAATGCATTTGCGTTTTTATATAAAACCAAAAGATCACAGCAGATACCTTCTCCCCTGCGGGTGTTTGTAAACCGTTAACCTTTAAACATATATAGCCATGATCAGGTCTTGCCAATCCATTTATGTAACGTCTTACAGGTGGATATTCAGAAATTTCGGCCAGGGTACATTACCCCAATTCAAATCGTTGTTCAACGTAAGCTTTTTATTGATCATCGCATTGACTGCGGCGATGTTGTTGGCACAACTGGTATTGCTGGCGCAATGGGTAGCGGCCGGAAC
>DATHLW010000527.1:0-3967 GCA_035487675.1 Mucilaginibacter sp.
AATGGCGAAATGGGCGATCTCCGCGTTGAGATAGCATTTGACGAAAAGGCAAAAACCATTACCATATCTGACAACGGTATTGGTATGACTGCCGAGGAAATTAAAAAATATATTAACCAGATCGCTTTCTCAGGTGCTACCGAGTTCATGGAGAAGTTTAAAGAGTCCAAAGATGCGAACGAGATCATCGGCCGTTTTGGCTTGGGCTTCTACTCATCATTTATGGTGGCTGATAAAGTTGAAATCGAAAGTTTATCTTACCAGGAAGGCGCTGAACCAGCACATTGGGTATGCGATGGCAGTACAGAGTTTGAACTTAGTGAAGGCACCCTGACCGAACGTGGCACTGAAATTACCCTGCACATTAACCAGGACTCAGAAGAGTTTTTAAGCAAATACAAACTACAGGAAATACTGGATAAATATTGCCGTTTTCTGCCAGTACCTATCATTTTCGGTACAAGAAGTGAAGATGAACCGGATGGTGAAGATGAGGAAGGCAAACCAAAATACAAACAGGTTGATGTACCAAATATCATCAATGACACGAACCCTATCTGGACAAAATCACCTAATGATCTGAAAGACGAGGATTATTTAGAGTTCTATAAACAACTTTATCCATTCTCAGAAGACCCGCTGTTCTGGATACATTTGAATGTAGATTACCCTTTTAACCTTACCGGTGTATTGTACTTCCCGAAGGTTAAAAACGAGTTTGATTTCCAAAGGAACAAGATCAAATTATTCTCGCGCCAGGTATTCATCACCGATGAGGTAAAAGATATTGTACCTGAATTTTTAATGCTGCTGCATGGTGTGATCGATTCACCCGATATCCCGCTGAACGTATCCCGAAGCTTTTTACAAGCCGATAGCAGCGTAAAAAAGATCAATACCTATATCACTAAAAAGGTAGCTGATAAATTGTCAGAGATATTTAAAAGCGACCGTGTAGCTTATGAAGAAAAATGGCCGGATATTGGCCTCTTTGTAAAATATGGTATGGTGAGCGAAGAAAAATTCTATGATAAGGCTAAAGAGTTCGCCCTGCTGACCAATACCGACAAGAAAAACTTCACCCTGGAAGAATACAAAGAAAAGGTAGCTCCTGAACAAACTGACAAAGACGGCCGCCTGGTTTATATCTATACCAATGATCCGGAAAAACAGGATGCATTTGTGCAATCAGCCAATAAGAAAGGTTATGATGTTTTGCTGATGAATTCTCCTATCGATAACCACTTTGTGAGCAGTTTGGAGCAAAAGCTTGAAAAAACATCATTAAAACGTGTTGACTCGGACGTAGCCGACAAGCTGATCAAAAAAGAAGATGCTCCGGCCCATATTTTAACTGAGGAAGAATCAGCAAAAGTGAAAACCATTTTTGACAAGGCGATCAACCGTCCTGCATTTAAAGTAGAGCTTGAAAGCCTTAACCCGGAAGAGTTACCAGTAACTGTTACCATGGATGAGTTTATGCGCCGCATGAAAGAAATGGCCGCTATGGGTGGTGGCATGGGCTTCTATGGTAGTATGCCTGACAATTATAAGGTGGTGATCAATGCAAATCACAAACTGATCACCCGTTTATTACAGGATGAGAACGACCAGGAACAGACCCAGCTCGCAAGACAGGCCTTTGATCTGGCACTGCTCTCGCAAGGTTTGTTGACCGGCGCCGACCTGACAGAATTTGTCAACCGTAGTGTAAATTTGATATAATAAACTTTATAAGACAGAGAGGCCCCGGTTCATCGGGGCTTTTTTGTTAAATAAACTTTGGGTAATTTTATGGAATAATCCTTTTTTTAGCATCATACCTAAAACATTATGAAAACATTAAGAAACCTGTTTATCCTGGTGCTAATAGTTAGTGCCGGATTAAAAGCTGCCCTTGCACAAAATACAAGGAAGGATAAAAAAGCAGAGAAGGAAGCGACTATAAAAAAGAATGTCGATGGCAGGCATTATACATTTTCAGCTACTTATATGCTGCCACTACGTGGCGGCGCAAAGGCCATTACGGACGTTTATTATGATCTGCGGGTAACAAAAGACAGTTTAATCGTCTATCTGCCCTATTATGGCCAGGCCTATTTTGATGTGCCTTATAATGGTGATAGTGGAATGAAGTTTACGTCAACCAAGTTTAGCTATGATGTAAAGGAGAAGAAGAAAGGCGGTTGGGAGATCGTCATGAAGCCATCCGATGTTAAAAACATCGAACAACTCAGGTTGTATATTTCTTCGGACGGCTATGCCTCATTGTCGATAAATAGTGTGAACAGGGATTTTATTGATTATAATGGATATCTGAAATAATGTAACTAATCTGTTTATCAGAATTTATAACATCAATTGTAGCCTAAAGCATACAGGTAAAAGCTCTGGATTACCCGGAGCTTTCTTTTTATGAGTTCATAGCATCAAATTTATGCTGTGGTATGGTATTTGTTAATTATTAATTAATATTTAAATCTCTACATATGAAAAGGTTAAGTAAATTTTTGGTATTTGCTCTGGCCATATTGGGGGCAAATACTGTTTGGGCGCAAGCATCATTAAAGGGCGATGAAGCAAAAAAAAGAACTGAAGTAAAGGAGCTGATAAACAGCAAACGTTACACATTTGAAGCGACCAAAATGGTTTCAAAAAAAGGTGATAGCAAAGTATTGCAATCAGGGAATGATTTTGACATTTCAAAAGACACACTAATTGCCTATCTGCCTACTGTCGGCAAACCTGAAGGTGCACCGGTTAGGGCTATTAATTCAGGTATAACTTGTACCCACTTTAGTTATACAAAACAGCAGAGCAAGAATGGCGGATGGAATGTAACGATCATACCTAAGGAAAAATTCGCCAAAAATGAAAAGGACATCAAAAAAATAAATATGGCTATCTCAAAGAATGGATACGCAACGTTAACAGTAAACTTTACTGACCGTAATCCGGTTGCATTTTATGGATATATTACTGAGCACAATGCAATGTTCCGTTCTTCCGGAAGAATGGCTGCTTCAGACCAGTAAACTTTTAAAATTAACAGGGTTGAAGTTTAACTATCCAGGAGCCCTGCGTTATCCTTCAACCCTACGCCTGATAATTTTCGCTTAAATGCTTCTTGTATTAAATAAAATATCTTTTTTGAGGCAGCTTTAAAAGTCAGCCCGTGAGGCCTGATGTTTGAAATACAATTGCGCGATTCATCTGTTAAACCTGGCTTGGGATTAAAAGTGATATACGCACCCATACTGTCCGCTGAACTCAGACCCGGCCTCTCCCCGATTAATATAAGTGACAATTTAGCCTTGAGATGTATCCCAATATCATCAGCAACAGCCACCCTGCCTTGTTTAACCAAACATATCGGCGCTATCTTTAATCCGGCGGATTGCAATTGGGGAATTAATATCTTTAATAACCCTATGGCGTTATGATTAACTGCAGTCGCTGAAAGGCCATCGGCAATAATGATTGCAATATCCGTTTTATCATGCGAATGATCATTTACCAAATCAATAGATGTATCGTTTAATTGCCGGCCAAGGTCAGGCCGCTGAAGATATTGCTCACGGTAAGGGGCCTCACTATGCAGCAACAAAACAGGCAGTTCAAATTGATTTAAATCGGTTGATAGCTTATCAATATCCAGCTCTGAATAAACTGCATCGCGTGCATGTGCGTGGGCAAGTTTAAGCACTAAGGATTGTTTTAAGGGGATACTCGCCCCTGTACGTCCTATCCCTATACGTGCTGCAGTAAATTCCTTTAACTGAGATAAAGGATCATCGGGAAATTTTTGTCCCTGTTCTATTTCGTCCATAATCCCTTCATTTCTTTTAACAGACGCGGATCGGTTTGTGCGGTGAGCATTCCTTTATTGTCCATGATACCCTGCCTGATCAGCCATTGTTCAAATTCCGGTGCAGGGCGCAACCCAAGTACATTCCTGATAAACAAA
>DATHLW010000528.1:0-7327 GCA_035487675.1 Mucilaginibacter sp.
ATTCAGAAACAAATCAGGGAACAGAAGAACCATTAGCAGTTATTCTGCAAGAAGAATACATTGCAGAACCCGAACCTGGTAATTACATTCATGTTAAAGAACAAAGAATTACAGAATGGCCGGTTGAGTTTTTAAACCGTCCAAGAAGAAATACTAATACTATTTCTGATTTTTTGTCTCCAAATGCTCCCAGTAATAGATTGGGAATATTAAGGGGGCTGGTTTGAAACACTGTTTGCTGCCCGAAGCCAGGGCCTTCGAACAGCATCAATTAATTACCAATAGTTTTAATGATTTTTGCGGGCACACCGCCCACAATGGTATTTGGCGGTACATCCTTAGAAACTACTGCACCTGCCGCTACTACTGAGTTTTCGCCTATGGTAACACCGGCAAGTATAGTTGCTGCCGCACCGATCCATGCGTTTTTCTTAATAACTATGGGGTGTGAGATCGTGGCACGTCTTTCTGATGGCTGCAGGGGGTGGTTGGTTGTGATCAGGTTCACTTTTGGGCCGATAAGTACATTGTCTTCCACTATAATTCCACCTCTGTCCATAAAAGTACAGGCGTGATTGACAAAAACATTTTTGCCAATGATGATATTTTCTCCAAAATCCGAATAAAATGGAGGGATGACAAAAAATGTGTCGTCAACTTTTTTTCCTATCAATTCGCTGAAAACGGCTCTGATTTCTGTCAGATCATCAGTAACAAGTGTGTTCAGTTTGGCCGTTGTTCTGATCGCCTTTAAGATTATCTTGAACAGTTCGGGATATTCAGGATCATCAAGAGGAACAATTTCTCCTGATCTGTCCCGTTCGAATATGTTTTTGTTGGTTTTGCCTGTGCTCATTATCTTGAATTCATATCTCCAAAGTAAAATTAATGGTTCATTCCCTTTCTTAATAATGAATATCAAATCAATGATTAAGATTTTCAAACAAGATTTTCACCCCCGGCGGTACTGTTCGAATCTTCTGACTTCGGACAGCAAGAACGAAAGCTTAACTCTATCAACCACTTCACCATCCCCCCTTTGTAACAATTTTAACTTTTATCATTATTTAACATTTGACGAGTAAATTCAATTAAACTATTTATTCAATTTGCGGTCATATCATCAAACCCCTAATTACGATCGGCCAGCCATCACAAAATAGAGTGCGCCTGTGCGCAAGGATAACCCTGTTGATCCTTGCTGTTGTATTGGCAACGCCTGTTTTTGCCCAGAATGATAAATCTATCCCAATTCCAGTTCAGCCGACTGTACAAAAGACAAATAGTGATACCAGTAAAATGACTGACTTACGGGATATCCTGCAATCAACTTTTCATATAAAAGGACTGATCAGGAAAAATGACTCGGTAGGGTTGCGGCCCGTTGTATCAGTTGTTCCGGCGTTCGGGTACTCGCTGCAATCAAGGTTTGCAATACTGGTATCGGGTAATGTTGCTTTTCGTACAGCGCCGCAGTCCAATGTATCTACTATAATCAGCAGTATTGCTTATACCCAAAACAAGCAGATCACGTTGCCCATCCAATCAAGCATCTGGAGCAAAAGCAACAATTATAATTTTGTGGGCGAGATACGGTTGTATCACTATCCGCAAGCCACTTTTGGCCTTGGCAGCAGTTCAAATATCGAAAACCAGGCCCCGATGGACTATAATTATATCAGGTTCAATGAAGTTGCTTTGCGCCATATTACAGGCAACTTTTACATGGGTGGAGGCTATATTATTGATTGCCATACTAATATTACTATAGGGGCTACAGAAAACGGAACGGTGCCGGATTATCTCGCATACAAAAGGCGTTCTACCAAGACACATTCCACCTCATCCGGCCTTACACTGAACGGACAGTATGATGACCGTGATTCGCCGATAGATGCTACGTCGGGATTTTATGCCACTTACGAGTTCAGGCAAAACCTGAAAATGATGGGCAGCACATCTACCTGGAGTTCGCTGATTTTGGATGTTCGCAAGTACCTGCGCTTCCCCGAATCGTCTAAAAATGTGATCGCCTTCTGGTCGTACGACTGGCTTACGCTTGCCGGAAGGCCGCCTTACCTCGATCTGCCTTCTACTTTATGGGATGCATCAACCAATGCCGGCAGGGGTTACATACAGGGCCGTTTCAGGGGCGCGCAAATGGTTTATGCGGAGACAGAGTACCGGTACAGGATAACCAGGGATGGTTTACTTGGCGGCGTAGTATTTTTTAATGCTGAATCGTTCTCAGCCGAGCCGGGTACACGCTTGCAGGCTATACAACCGGGCGTAGGGCCGGGTTTACGCATCAAACTCAATAAAGTATCAAGAACCAATATCTCCATCGACTATGGTTTTGGCCGGCAAGATTCGCATGGGCTCTTCATCAATGTGGGTGAAATATTTTGATTAGGGGTGTTCGAAAGATTTATTTATACAGTAAAATTTATAAAACCCCGAGGTCATGCCGAATTTATTTCGGCATCCCATCTGAAAGGTGTGAGATAGACCGGTCTGCTACTAGCAAATCGCAGACCAAGCAAGCGTGAATGTCCTGTGGGATGCCGAAATAAATTCGGCATGACGTTTTTTTGAATCTTTCGAACAACCTAATCTTTTGACCCCGGCTGCTTATTAGCTTACAGCATTTTTTCGCTACATTTTAATCCCTAATTGTTGAAAACTTCTTTCCGTATTACATACCTGATTGACAACCATCAATGTCATGCAAACGTAAAAAAAGATAGATGTAACCTGCTCTATCAGCTTTAACCTTATCAGTTCATAGGCTGAAAATAGCATAAAAATATGTCAGTCAGTATGTTGTATAGTTTTACCTCACGCGTTGCAAAAACTATTTTGCCCTTGTTTGCCCTGTTGCTGTTGTCACCTGTTTTTGCCTGTGCAGCCGCTATTGACACCATCGCCCCAAAAACTGCGGTTATTAAAAAGGATACCGCCCGGCAAATAGATCTGATGGATGTATTGCAAGGAATGTTCCATTTGGGTTTTTCATCTGGTGCAAAGGGCGATACGGTAGGCCTGAAGCCTGTATCTACCATTGTCCCGGCATTTGGTTATGCTATGCAGTCGCGGCTGGCGGTGTCGGTTTCCGGTAACGTAGCTTTTCGAACGGACAACCGCTCCAAAATATCGCTGATCGCTTTCAGCAGCTCCTACTCGCAAAATGCGCAGTTTACCCTGCCTGTTAACTGGAATATCTGGAATAAAGACAACAGCTACAATTATATCGGCGAAATGCGCTTTTACAGTTATCCGCAAAGCACGTTTGGTCTGGGCAGCAAGTCTTTTATCCGGTTTCAAAACCCTATGGACTATAACTATCTCCGTCTTTCTGAGATGTTTTTGCGCCGTGTGGCAGGTAGTTTTTATGCCGGTGCCGGTTACATTATGGATAATCATTGGGGAATTTCGCAAAGCGGCCCTATAAATAATGCTGCTATTAATTTCGAAACTTATGGCCCTGCTAGCCACACCATTTCATCAGGGTTAACTTTTAGCGGGATTTTTGACAGCCGCGATGGTGCTATCAATCCATCACGGGGTTTTTATGCGTTGGGCCAGTATCGTCAAAACCTGATGGCCATGGGCAGCACCTCTGCCTGGACCTCACTTACGGTCGATGTGCGCAAGTATTTCAGGTTCCCGGCCAGCTCTAATAATGTACTGGCCTTTTGGTCGTACAGCGCGCTTACCCTTGGCGGAAAGCCGCCTTATCTCGATCTGCCGGCCACCTTGTGGGACAATGGCACCAATACAGGCAGAGGATATATCCAGGGCCGTTTCCGTGGTGCACAAATGCTCTATGGCGAAACCGAATACCGTTTCCGACTGACAGGAAATGGCTTATTGGGTGGTGTACTGTTTGCCAACGGACAGACGCTTTCCGGGGCGCCGGGCACACGCTTACAGGCTATTCAACCTGCTTATGGCCCGGGCCTGCGTATCAAGCTGAATAAAGTTTCAAAAACAAACATTGCTGTTGACTACGGTATCGGGCGCGAAGGGTCAAAGGGCCTTTTTGTGAATGTAGGCGAGATATTTTAGGGCGATGCAGACGGCGTGTTAACAGGAGAATCGCTTTTAAATAAATGAACTGTTTTACCCTCTTTCCGCGCAGCGAAGAGAGGGTGATCGAGCGGTTTAGCGATGATCGGGTGAGTACTAATGAAGCAGCATTGACGTCAATGCATAACGGCGATAACTCACCCCGACTACTCTACGTTGGTCGGCCCTCTCTTCGCTGCGCGGAAAGAGGGTAAAAGAATTTAAAAGGGATTACCCTGGGCGTGTTAAGCCAAAAGTTAATAATTGTTAAATTTTAAGAAAATGACGTTTAGGTTATTGTAGAAAGCAATTATTTACATAAATTTAATCTACTCTAAAGGACGTGCTTATGGTGAAGTTTTCCACCCGTTTTTTTTACCTTTTAATGCTGATATCGGTAGTGATAGCCGGCTGCCAAAAGGATGAAAGCGTGAAGAAAACAGCCACTGGGACAACTGATTCAACAAAAGTCAGCACCATATCCACACCCGGTAATTATCTGGCTGGCAAGGGAACTCTCTCCGTCAAACTAAAAGACTCCACCTATACATTTAATGCCGAACAGGACTCCATCGCTTTTGTGAACATCAGCATTGATGGTGAAGAATATTATGGCCTTACCGCCATTAACAAAGCACACACGGTAAGCTTTGGCATCAGCTCGTCAGGAATGCCTATTGATGACTTTGCAAGCTATGTATCCGGCGCTCAGCTTTTGCTGAAAGGTACAGGTAAGACCAACCTGGAATATACACTTATACCAGGTTCGCTGCAGCAGAAATTCGGTACAATCTCTATCGAAAAATATAATCAGGATGCTACCCTCGCCAAGGGTACTTTTCATACGTTCCTGGCTACCGGTACCAAATATAATTCCCCGAATTATGAGGTCACCGGCACTTTTGAGCTGAAGATAAAATAAGACACGATTTTGGGATTTTAAAGATTGTTGAGATGAGGATTATAGCTCAGCCTCTACAGGACACCCCTGGGGTAAGGACGCCTAGATTGCGGGCGGAGTCATCTATATTCCATTATGGGGTAAAATAAAGCCCCTATCCGCCAACCGGGCAGACAGAGGCCTCGTTCACCATAAACACAATTTATATTTTTACTCGTGTCAAATGATCGATACGGATGATCAAAGACATATCACTCATTGCTTTATTTAAGGGGTCATAGCTGGCTTTATCCTTATCCCTTATACTTTTTCTTGCTTCACGGTTCTTGTAATAATCCATTAAAGATTTATCGGGCAGTGCCAGTATGAATGTATTGGATGGATACCCATCGGTGCACCTGAACACGATAAAGTTGTATTTTATGCCGTGCGACGCGTCAAGGGCAGCAAGTTTAAGGACGGTAGCTTTAAACTCATTGATCTTGTCTGGGTTGACGCTTATCAATTGGATCTTCCTGAAGTCATAGTTCTCCATTTTATAACCCGGTTCATAGTTGCTCAACGAATCCATCCGCATCCATATCGACCGTGTAAAGGCCCCGTTAACATTTTGGCTGTTTTCCTTGCTGATGGCAGGGTTATCTTTGGTAAATGCGTCGCTGGTTTTTACTCTTGTCGCTATAAATTTGCCAAAGGCGTCCGACCCTTTGAAAAAGGTCATACCGTATATCCTGCCCGACTCAGAGGTATGAGCGGCACGGTTGTATTCGACGCCTGCATCAGCCTTGAG
The DNA here is from genome assembly GCA_035487675.1 of Mucilaginibacter sp. Classification (GTDB taxonomy): domain Bacteria; phylum Bacteroidota; class Bacteroidia; order Sphingobacteriales; family Sphingobacteriaceae; genus Mucilaginibacter. The sequence goes on from DATHLW010000528.1 coordinate 5,760, forward strand.
CCAGTAGGACCTGACCGTAGGATAATTCTTCTCAAAAATGCTTTCGTCATGAACGCGGTACTCTTGCAGCGTCATCCAAAAGGTGGTGTCTTTTTGTGCCCTGGCGTAATTTGAGGTCAATAAGGTTAAAGCAAAAAGGGCGCATAACCATAAACAATGTTTTTTCATGATTTAAAGGATTAAAGGTTTAACTGGATGAAGAAAGGATTATTTAAATTTATATTTAATAAATTGAAAATGAGATAATTATAATTTTTTTAATTGGCAGTTATTGACTGTTTTGACAATGTCACATTTGTGTTACATTTATTAACCTGTCCGACATAAAAGGCGCTGCTGTGTGGTGATAATAGCTTTGAATTAAAACTTTTTCTTTTTAACTTATGATTGTAATAAGGTTATAATTTGATGGATTATCAGGAACAGCCGATGGGGGTAATTCACGCCCTCGTTTTTAAAACGAGAATAAAAAGAGTGGCTTTTTACTCTCGTTCGGTTTTGCAACCCAAATCAACACCCAATTGTAATAAATGTGGCTAAGAGCCTTTCAGATAGGCGCAAAACGGGCTTTTTTGTGTACCTTTGCATTATATGACGAAAGTATTTATTGCAGGGCTGCCACTGGAAGTAAGCGAGGCAGAATTAAACGCAGTTTTTGGTGATTTTGGGCCGGTAAAATCGCTCAGGATAATCAAGGACCGCGAGACAAAAGAGAGTAAAGGTTTTGGTTTTGTGGAGATGGTGAATGATGATGAGGCTAAAGAAGCGATCAGGTGCATGGATGGCGCAAGCTATTATGGCCGTAAGATCAGGGTTAATATAGCCGAAGATAAAGGCCCGGGTGCAAATACCGGCGGCAGAGGTGGTTTCAGACGGAACTAAGAGAATTCCTTATACATTTTGTGGAGAGTCCTGGCTTTAGGTAAGCCGGGACTTTTTGTTTTTAGCTGTTTTCGCTTTGGATGAGATGTAGTGCCAAATGAGATATTACACCGCTCAATTGCCGCGGGGCTTTTACTTTTTGCTTGATCAAAAAGTAACAAAAAATCAAGTCAGCAGAAATGCTTCTTTGCCGCACAGGGCCTTTTCCCTGCAAATCAGGCAGAACCTGGGGCCGCATGATTTTGCCCCGCTATTCGCACCCGCCGCCCATGCTTCAGCAAAATCCTAATGCCCCTGCAGCCGCACTGCCCACCATCGTTCTGCCTGATTTCACCCGAAGCTGTTCTGCTGACGGGGAAAACTATTGTTCAGGGAATTAATAGTGTTATCAAACCCAAAACAAAAGCGGGTAATGGCCTGACAGAAAAGCGGGCCAGGGTGTATGGCGGGAATGACGGTTTAGCCTTTGCAATGTGCGAAGCACGAAAAAGGCGTTAAGAACCGGCAGGGCGCGCTGAAGCTTTTTTCTATCTTGAGTTATTCACCAGTTTATTGTTTTTTTATTGGTGTTCATTATCTCGCTATCGCTCGGTCTTGGTTACTTTTTTATCAAGAAAAAAGTAACTAGGCCTCCCGCGGCTATGAGCGGGCCGATGATTGTATTTAACAATACATATCTTAGTACC
>DATHLW010000529.1:0-4773 GCA_035487675.1 Mucilaginibacter sp.
TTACGCAACTGATGGGTGTCGGCGCTAAGCTGTATGTAGGAAATGCCGACGGGAGCCTTTGGACAGATATGATGAAGCCCGTCACCGGTCCGCCATTTAAAGTTAATCGCATTCTTGATCCTGTACAGTATACCGACCGTAACGGCGGCGTAAAGATCGGAAAAGCACAGCTAATACCTCAGACGAGCTGGCTTGTTGCGGTAGAATTTTCGGAACAAAGTATACTCAGTGGTGTAAACGGCTTTATGAAGTGGATCTTCATTTTTGGGGCATTGCTAACGGCGGTAGGCATTTTTGCCGCCTGGATAATGAGCCGTAATATTACACGGCCGCTAAACCAGCTTACCAAAGCAGCAAAAGAGATTTCACAGGGGAATTATTCATCGGCGGTTTCCATCACCGTGGACCACGACGATGAACTGGGAGAGTTGGCCACCGCATTTAATGTGATGTCGGCCGAGATATTCCATATGTGGCAGAACCTGGAAAATAAAGTTACGGAACGAACTATGCAACTCGAGCTTGTAAACAAAGAGCTGGAAGCTTTTTCCTATTCCGTATCACATGACCTCAGGACCCCTTTACGCGCCATAAATGGGTATTCCATGATGCTTAAAGAGGATTACGAAGATAAACTGGATTCTGAGGGCAAGCGGATCATTGGCAATATTATTAGCAATGCAAAAATGATGGGGCAGTTAATTGACGACCTGCTTGCTTTTTCGCGTTTGGGCAAAAAAGAATTGGTGTGTGCAAAGATCGATATGCAATCGCTTGCGACAAATGTTGTTAATGAGTTATTACAACATGATCTTGAAAAGGATTACCGGATCAATATTGGCTTATTGCCCCCCACAGAAGCAGATCATGGTATGATCAAACAGGTTTTAATAAATCTGGTAAGCAATGCTATAAAATATTCATCAAAAAGAGATACCCCTGAGATCAGGATAGGATCTGAGGATGAAGAAATGAGAACAATTTATTACGTAAAGGATAATGGGGTTGGATTTGATATGGCCTACGCCGGTAAACTGTTTGGTGTTTTTCAGCGTCTGCATTCGCAAGATGAGTTTGAGGGTATGGGCGTGGGCCTTGCTTTGGTAAAACGGATAATTGATAAACATAAGGGTGAAGTTTGGGCCGAGGGCCTGGAAAATATTGGCGCCACTTTTTATTTCAGTTTACCTAAAAAAACAGAACATGGACGATAACAGAGTCGAAATTTTATTGGTTGAAGACAATCCGCACGATGCTGAAATGACCATACGTGCCCTCAAAAAAACAAACCTCGCCAACAAGCTGATCCATTTAAAAGACGGAGCAGAAGCACTGGATTTTATTTTTGCAAGAGGAATGTTTGCTGACCGGCAAATAGAAAACAGGCCGAAAGTTATTTTATTAGACATTAAAATGCCTAAGGTAGATGGTATCGAGGTGCTGCGGCAAATAAAATCAAACGAGGATACTAAGTTCATACCAGTAGTTATCATGACCTCATCAAAAGAAGAGCAGGATGTTATTACAAGTTATAACCTTGGCGTTAATAGCTACGTGGTAAAGCCTGTAAATTTTGAAGGCTTTGCAAAGGCTGTATCTGACCTTGGCTTTTACTGGCTGATTACGAATCAGTCTGTTGATTAATTTTTATACTATGATCCAAAGTTTAAAAATATTGCATATCGAGGACGTTCAAAGCGATGCCGAACTGGTAGAAAGAACATTAAAAAAATCAGGCATAGCATTTGAAAAACGTATTGTTGATGGTAAAGAGGAATATATAAAAGCACTGGAGGAATTCAACCCTGATGTAATTCTTTCCGATCACTCGCTTCCTGCTTTTGATTCGCTTGACGCATTACGAATCCTCAAACAAACCGGGAGAACTATTCCGTTCATTCTGATTACTGCTACTGTATCTGAGGAATTTGCTGTAAGTGTAATGAAAGAAGGCGCGTCGGACTATGTGTTAAAGGATAGGCTTCAGCGTTTGCCCAACGCAGTTTTAAATGCAGTTGGGAAATATCGGTCGGACAATGAACGCCAGGTCTATTTGGATAAAATATTTGCCAGTGAAGAGTTGTTTACCAAGGCTGAATTACTGGCTGAGTTTGGTACCTGGAGAATTGATCTTGCTACTGATACTACGAACTGGTCGGCAGGAACCTACAAGTTATTCGGATATAGACAAGGCGAAGTTGAACCTTCCTATGAAAATTTCCTGAAAAACGTTCATCCCGATGATGTTGTAGAAGTTGCAAGAAACTTTAAAAATGCCTTTGATAATTTTCAGTCAACTGAAGTTGAATGCCGCATAGTGAATGAAGACGGCAGCATAAGGTATTTACATACGCAGTTTGAGTTTGAGTTGGATGAAAAAGGCGATCCGGCGCATATTATTGGGTTCAACCAGGATGTTACCCGGTCAAAGCTGGCGAAAATTGAGATCCAAAAAAATATAGAGGAGCTTAAAGCAGCCAGGGATAGGCAAACTATTATATTGAATGCTATGCCACCCAATGTTGTGCTGCTTAATGAGTCTGGTGAAATTGTTGCTGTAAATGAATCGTGGAGGAAATTTACACTTGCCAATAACCTTAACGTACCCGGAGATGGCATCGGCTTTAGTTATCTGGCTATTGTCGAAAGAGCAACCAGCGTGGACGCGTCTGCAGTAAAAAGGTTCGAAAAAGGGATAAGAGAGGTGATTGCGGGAACAAGGAATGAATTTTCAATGGAATATTCCTACTACTCTCAGAACAAGGAAGTGTGGTTCCAACTCATAATAGTTCCATTAAGAGATAAAGCCCAAAAGGGGGCAGTTGTATTGCACATTGATATTACCGACAGGAAAATATCCGAACTGGAACGTGACCGTATGACTGCCGATCTGGTACAGCATAACACTGATCTGGAAAAATTTGCCTACATTATTTCTCATAATCTGCGCGCGCCGGTGGCCAATATTATTGGTGCATCAAGCATTCTGAACAATATCGAATTAAGCTCGGCGGATAAAGAAAAACTCAACAGGGGGATCAATACATCTGTCATGAGGCTTGACGAGGTTATAAATGACCTGAACCAAATTTTGCAGATAAAAGGCGGGATTGACGAAATTAAAGAAACAGTTCTTTTTTCTGAATTGGTCGAGCATATAAAGATCAGCATCAGGAACCTGATCGATAAAGATAATATTGAAATTAAATATGATTTTTCTGAGGCCAACGAACTTTTTGCCCTAAAACCCTATTTATACAGCATTTTTTTTAACCTCATTTCGAACAGTGTAAAATATCGCCGGCAAGAAGTTCATAGTACTATTGAAATTCAGAGCCGTCTGCAAAAAAATAAGATCGAACTAGTTTTTTCCGATAATGGGATGGGTATTGATCTTAAAAAATACGGTGATCAAATTTTCGGCCTGTACAAACGATTCCATTCAAATATAGAAGGAAAGGGAATGGGGTTGTTTATGGTAAAAACACAGGTGGAAATGCTTGGAGGGAAAATAAGCGTTAAGAGTGAGGAGAATAAGGGGACTGAATTCAAAATTGAATTTAAGATATGAGCACAGAATTAAAATATATTATTGTGGATGATGATCCATTTAATAATACGATATGTCGTATGATCATAGAGGATGCGCTGGGTGAGGTAGAGATTGAAGAATTTACCAAACCTGAAGAGGGGCTTTTATTTATCCAGGAAAATATTAAAGGGCCGTCTATACTTTTTCTTGATATAAATATGCCAACACTCACTGGCTGGGAATTTTTGGAACAATATGAAAAGTTCAGCGAAGAAGTCAAAATGCATGTCAGTATTTATATTCTTTCATCTTCCCTTGACTGGCGCGATAAGGATAAAGCCAACGCAAATAAATATGTCAAAGGTTTTATATCAAAACCTCTTGAATTTGAAACAGTTATCTCAATAGCAAAGGGGGAATTTCAGGCATAATCCATAAGATATGCGATTGAAATGCAAGCCATCTGTTATGTCTGTTCAATATTTCATATCCGCTAACGGGTTTGTCCAGGAGGACTTAATACAACTTCAAAATTAAATCGGCAAAACACCAGCTGAATGTTCTAAATCGCCCCAAAAACTGTTCCTGCCGATATGAAATGTGGGGCTTCGGCATACCAACTTGAGTGTGCGAGGGCCCTTCTAAGCTATTGCCTGATTAGTAGTTGTGATTTTGACAATTAAATGTTGTAACATTTAATTTCCTGGACTAATTTTACCCTGTTATTCTATCGTAATTAAAATGATTTATGGAAATTGGAATTGACAGTTTTGCTGCAACGGGAGACCTTTACAGCGCACTGGATGCCCAGGGCAACATCAAAGCGATGAAACAACTCTTGGCCAGGATCGAACTTGCCGACCAGGCCGGGCTCGATGTATTTGGCATCGGTGAGCATCACCGAATGGAATTTCTGGATTCAGCCACCTCGGTGATTTTAGCAGCGGCAGCGGCCCGTACCAGTAAGATTAGGTTGGCCAGCGCGGTCACGGTTTTAAGCGCAGCCGATCCGGTACGGTTGTTCCAGCAATTCGCCACATTGGATATTATTTCAGGCGGCCGTGCCGAGATGGTGGTGGGTCGTGGCTCATCTATAGAAGCGTTTCCGCTTTTTGGATTCAATCTGCAGGACTATGATGCTTTATTTTCCGAAAAGCTCGACTTGTTGCTTAAAATCAGGGATAATGAAAGGATCACCTGGTCGGGACGTTTCCGGGCAGCTTTGGACAAACAGGCCGTCT
>DATHLW010000530.1:0-9568 GCA_035487675.1 Mucilaginibacter sp.
ATCATGAAATCGACATTAATAAATCCTTAAATCAAGCCTACTTAACATTAACTTTTACGTCATTTCAATGTAAATAGTTAAGATTAAACTCCTAATTCAGGAATTTATTTTCCACTATTTTTTCACATCGTTTTATAAAGCCAACTATTTATCGTTTTATATTTGGATACACACTATTCAAAATCATCTCATGCTTAAAAAAGGCGAACATATAGAGGGCACACCTACCGAACTGGAAGCACTGCTTGCGACAGATGCAACTGCAAAAACATTTTTTGAGAGCTTATCTAAATCCTATAAACAAGGGTATTGCGATTGGGTAGGATCAGCCAAACAGGAAGAAACCCGTAAGATAAGGGCAGAGAAGGCGTTGATTATGCTACAAAAAGGCCAGAAGACCTTAAAAACCTAAAACCAACTGTTAACTGATTGATCTATCACTGATCACTTTTGTCGATCACTTTCTTCTCGATACGCCTGTCGGGGATGAACCATGTGCATGCTATGATCACGTACAACGAACAGGATACCATAGGCAGCCAAAATGCAATCGCCACTGCAATGGCGTAAATAGCAATAGAAAGTTTACCCTTCCAGTCTTTACCCAAGGCTTGCGCCAGTTCTGAATTCTTACCGCAATGGCTTGCCAGTATGCGGGCAAGCACTATATAGGCTATACCACACATCAAAAGCAGGAAGCCATAAACCGCTACCGGCACCGCAGCAAACTGATTGTTCGCCATCCATTGGGTGCCAAAGGGGATCAGTGATAGCCAGAACAAAAAAATCAGGTTGGCCCACAGCGCACTACCAGTAATAGTACTGACCAGGTAAAACATATGGTGATGGTTGTTCCAGTAGATACCCACATTTATAAAACTGAGGACATAGCTCAGGAAAAAAGGCATCATCGGGATGAGCGATTTAAGGTCGCTGCCATGCTCTGGCATTTTCAGTTCGAGTACCATGATGGTGATAATGATGGCGATAACCCCATCGCTGAAGGCTTCCAGGCGTCCTTTTTTCATGTATGGATCATTAAAATTTGCAAGCTAATATACTAAGCGAAGATGTTATTATATCGAAGTGGTGGTAAAGATATGAGTTTGGTTACGATAAGTAATAAACGATAATTAGGGGTTAATTAATAAGCCGTTCAGCTCAATTGCCGCTGGGGCTGTTACTTTTGGCTTGACCCAAAAGTAACCAAAAAGTCAAGACAGAAAAAAGCTTCAACCCGCCCTGCCGGTTCTTTACGCCTTTTCCGTGCTGCGCACATTGCAAAGGCTAAACCGTCATTCCCGCCATACACCCTGGCCCGCTTTTCTGTCAGGCCTTCACTCGCTTTTGTTTGGGGTTTAATAACATTGATAATTCCCTCAATAATAGTTACCCCCCTCTGTCACCTAGTTACCCCCCTCTGTCACCCCCGCGTTAAATATCACCCACACAAATTGTCAACTCAAAACCTCTAACTACCTTTGTATCATGGATAAGATACAGATATTGGTAATTGGCCGAAACCCCGACATTGTGCAGACTGTGGTTCGCCTGGTCAACAATAACCCGGCTTGGAACGCCAGTCATGCCCTGACGGATGATGCTGCTATTGCTCTTTTCGAAAGTCAGCCGTTTGATCTGGTGCTTTTGGGCGGAGGTATCGAACCCGAATCTGATACACTACTGCGCCGGGCATTCACTTCGCACAATCCTGGTATCACCATTATACAGCATTACGGCGGCGGCAGCGGGTTGCTGGCTACGGAGATTAATATGGCGCTTGCTGGGGAGTCGTGAGTGTTGAGTCGTAAGTATTTTGGTGGTACGTTTTACGTAATACGTTCTACGTTTTTTTCAGCGCGGCATAAACGTATAACGTCAAACGTAATACGTAGAACCCAAAAAAGCCCGCCCAAATGAATGAACGGACTTTGGACAGGTGTCGGAGTTTGGTATCTGTTTACGGCAACACTATTTGGCCGCCGCGGGAGGTGTTAACGTGTAGCCCAATTTTTGGAATATGTACAGCTGATCGTAGTAGATCCTGCTGATGTCTATTTTCCCTTTGGTTATATGGTAGGCGCAGTGGTAGGGGAACTTTACTGTGATGCCGTTCGAGGTGAAGGTATAATCGCCCCAGGCGGCTACCCAGTGGCCCTGCAGGTCGCCCACTTTTACATTGAATGTTTCGGCTACGAAGCTTACTTTCCGGTCCGATTCCATTTTGTAGTTCCCTTTCCAGTGGTCTGCAAAATCTGCAACGTTGGCGGAGTCGGCAGGACCGGGGCCATAATTCATACATTTATCAGTCATAAAAGATTTAGCCTTGTCCAGGTCACCTGATACGAGCAAGTTGGTAAAGTCGGTCACGGTTTTAATATCTGCTTCGGGGGTGGGGTTATCCCCTATCGCATCCTTATAGTGCACGGTTGCCGGTGCAGTTTGATCCTGAGCTTTGGCGACCGAAAATAAGAAGAGTGCAACTGCCAATAACAGGCACGATTGAAGGTTCTTTTTCATTGTGATTTGAATTTAATGGACGGGTGAATTAATTAGGGGACTGTTTACAGGCACCTTTATCAGCCGCCCTAATCACCCTGGGTTGCGCAGGCATATGCAACCGCAAATTCTTCACTATCAGGCAATAATAGCAGCTGATTAAATTTACAAGGAAGAATTGGTTAAAGCAAAACTTATTTTACGTTGTACGTTCTACGTGGTACGTTGTACGTTTGCACTACCAATATATTTTTTTGGAATGCATGAACTCGCACACAATGATTTCCTGGTCCAACTCAATAAAAACGATGGTATATTTCTTTTTATAAGGAATGCATTTATAGCCCATTAACTTTCTTTCAGGCTCTCTGCATGTTCGATAACCTTTGCGGCTGTCGCCCAATTTAGCAATGAAGTCATATGCGTCATCAGCAAATTTTTCCGCTGTGGCTAATAGTCCTTCCGATTCCAGGTACCAGGCTACAGCAGCAATGCTTTCGGCTGCCGACTGCCTGATGACTACTTCTCTGAAGCCCATTTCCTGATCAGCGATTTACTATGCGCACGCGCCTCTTCAACTGAAAATGTTTTCTCGGGCTTCCATTTTAGTGCAGCCTTCTTCTGTAATTCCTGGTAATTCTCTTCCGGGATAAGCACATATTTTTTGTTATCTATCGTGAGATGTGTCATAGCGACTCGCATTTTATACGAAAATAATAAAGATATGGCATTATTCATAGTCCAAACGTGCGCCGTCATGCTGTGCCTGTCGAAGCATTGGCGGGCAAAGGCTTTTGCGCTCACCCTTCGACTTAGCTCAAGGTGACACCCACCTTTGAAATTTACCCCCAAAACTCCTCTGTTGACGCTACCAAATCCAGCAGCTCCAGTTTAGGTTCTGCTTCGAGGTTGCTGGCCCAGAGGTCGTCGCTGAATTTTTAGAATGAGGGGAGTTGGGTGAGCACCTGGTGGGCCTCCTCGGTGGCGAACTGGTCGAAGTGCATAAATGTTTTGCCGTCGGAGAGCAGCCAGCAGCCGTATTTTATGCCGGGGTGATTGAGTTCTTTCAGCTCGCGCACTATGGCGGCTATGTTTGCCTGGTTTACGGGCGCAAATTGCGGGGTGGTGGTGTATTGTACTCTTACTATTTTCATGAAGTCGGGCTGGGCTGGTTTTCCCCAATAAAGGTAGGAGCTAAAACTCAAACCCGAAACCCGCAATCGTGACATCTTGCCGGGTGTTTTGCGACAGGTTTTGGTTGGATGTTGCATGCGGGATGCAACATGCCTTTATTGTTTTTGATTTTTCACAAAACGCATTCAAAAATTCCAATTACTTTGAAATTCATAAGTTCTTCTTCTGTTAAGACGACATCATCATAATCCGGGCTATAGGATAGTGGTTTTAAGATAATTGATTGATGATTCCATTGTCCGTCTTCAATATTTTTTTTACTCCAATATTCCTTTACAGTATAAGCTGATCCAGAATCAGGGTCTTGAATATTCCCGCGTTCAACTAAAACAATTTTACCATTTCTGGAACCTCCGTTATCTTTTCTAAATAAGCAAATAGAACCATTGGGAATCACTTTATTCATAGATTCCCCGATAACAATACAAGCAAATAGGTCCTTTGAATACCTATATCTTGGCGGTAACTCCACCCATTCAAAATCATCAACATTCTGCTCATTTACGTTCTGTAGTTCGCTAAAACTACCTGCTGCAGCTTTTAAATCATAAACAGGAATTGAATTTTCATAAGGTATCAACTTCTCTTGGCTTACGAATTTGTCGCCCTTATCTATTTTAAATTTTTCAATATGGCTTGAAAAATACTCTCTTAAATCTTTATCACAGACATATACATATGTACCTTTAATGCCTCTAAGCATTATGGTTTTGTATATGTTTATAATAAAATCTTTTAATTCTGAGGGATCGTTTATTGATAATTTGCCATTGGTGTCACAGTAATTTTCTTTCAAAATAACGATTTCACCTTTTACTTTGTCATAAGTAATTTCCTTACCGAAAATCACGCCCGTGTAATTTAGATCGTAACCTTGAGTTGTGTGAATACATCCTACCTCATTTAACGCATTAGCTGAATTAATGAAATCATTTGAAACACTATTCCATTGAAGCATAGAGTCTTCAATCCTTATATCATAAACAGTTCTATCATTTTTTGATTTCCATGGCCACGAATATCCTGCTACTAATCTTGACAACCCATTTTCCGAATCCCTGAGCTTTATTTCATTAATCATATCCTCAATTAAATCAAAAAGGAAGAATTCGTATTCTTTTGACTTGAAGCTCTTTTCAGTCGAATTCAATTTACAATTCAAAAGATCATTAATATGCCTAACGTAGCCGTTCCCGCCTTTTACCCTGAATTGAGATTGCAAATATTCCACTTTCGTTAACGTTGAAAGTTTTAATTTATCAAAAGCCTCTTTCTTTACATCAGCAGCCTTGATAGATTGGTTTTCATCGTAAAACAATATCGCATTATTTGATTGTTTAATTACCCAATCTAGCTCATTACAACTATTTTTATCCAACTTTAGTTTTTTGCAAACTATGTCAAAAGCTTTATAATAAGCCCCTAAACTTACTCTTCTGCGTAATCTATGAGATTCGTCAACTACAACAATATCAAAATGGTCGCTCACTAGTTCTGCCGGCCCAATAACCATGTTCGCATTTAGATCTTTTATGTTTCTAAATACTTTTTTTAATGTATTTCGAAATGAAGACATTGGCACAACTAACGCCATTTTTGGATTCGGGTATTTGTTTTTTAATTCGTTGATTATTTGTACAAACTCGATTTCGTCATCACCAAATTCTTTGAAATTGAAATCCTCATTGTTTGATTTTAACAACTTGAATAAGAACACCGCTAAAATTGTTTTTCCTGTCCCGGCCCCGCCTTCTACAACAACGTTTTTAACATTTTTGTCAAGCAAACTCCGTAGGATAATCAATAAACCATTTCGCTGTTCGCTAGAAAGGCTTTTATATGGAGAGTACTTAAACAAGTCCGAGTTATCAATATACTCAATCGAATGTTTAGATATACCTTCTGCTCTCAGCTTGTTCCAAATGGATTTAAAAATATCCCAATAAACCTCCTTCTTTTGGTAATAATTGTGATTAGCTAAGCCCAGATTCCCATTTATCAATTTATATTGACCATCCCCAGAAATATATTTTATCAAATTTGATTCAATATCTAAAGTAGCTGACTTATTGAATTTTTCGCTCGTGATTAAATGGACTGCTGAAAGTTTGTTTTTGGCATCGTTCTTAAAATGAGTAGTCAATCTCGCATATGTATCTGTAGTTTCGCCCACATATGCAACTTTTACAGTTCCATCACTTAAAATATATACTATTGGCCACAAATCCTTTGCATAATGAAAGTCTTGTAAATCGTTAAATAAGTTTGGATTAAAGTCATACCTTTTTATGTCAAAGGAATTAGTCAACATCATAATTCGTTATATTTTTTTGCAGTTCCTTTAGCTTTTTCCACTGGGTACTTTTCTGCATTCTTCCTGATCTTCTCTAATACAATATCTTTCACATCAAAACCATGTTTATCCGCCAAAAGAAATGCGAAAGCGAATACATCTGCTAATTCTTCTTTGATTTTCTCTACGTTAGCAGCTTCTGGTTCTTTCCATAAAAACAATTCTAATAATTCGCCAGCTTCAACATTTATTGCAAGTGCCAGGTCTTTAGAATTATGGAATTGTTCCCAGTCCCTTTCATTTCTGAATTTCAAAAGTGTTTTGATTATTTCTTCAATATCTGTCATTACTATTTTTGAATTTGCTTTGACTTTATGATGGTGACGTATCAGCGCTAAGTTACAATAGAATCAGAATATTTGTTTAACCAAAATAGACCCTGCTCTCGCGAGTTTAGCGCAGTGTAACCCGTAGCTAGTACGTGGTTAGCTTTCAGCTAATTTTATACTACATCCTATCACCCGAAAGCTAGCAGCTAAAAAACAAGCGCTTTTCCAATAATTAATTAATTTAACTATTTGGAAACAAGAGAGATATGTTCCACGTATAAAAATTTTAATAAGAACCATTTAAGCTTCAAAGAAATTTATTTGCAGTCGCTACCCATTATTCTGGCTGGGGCAAAAATGAGATTACCGGCGTTAACCTCCCGATAGCGATCGGGATGGTATGCGGGTAATTCCGTTTCACAATAATTCTTTTGGAATTTAGATCGACCTATTTTACGGTTTCATTTATAACAATTAAAATTATAAGGATCATGAGAAAACTACTATTAATTGTTCTGGTACCTGTTCTGTTTTGGGGTTGTAAAAAAAGCAGTTCGACAGCCAATTTGACCGTCGCCCGGCAGATGGAAGGAAAATGGACAACGCCTAACCCTGTAACTTTCTACTACAGCAGCGATGGCTGCGGCGGTTATGCAAGGTACAGCTCTTTTCAAATGAAAATGAACTGGCAGATTACTGCCGTTGGTGATAATGCTATAAATGTTGAATGGACCCTGGTATCAATGAGCGGGCAAACAGTAATCAGCGGCAACTGCGGTCTGCCGGCAGCGCCCATAGCATTTCCGGAAGAATATGTAGGTATTGTTACCGGCAGCAAATTTTCGATGGATCAAAACCAGATGCTGCAGGGTGTATTTAATTTTACTACTGATATTATAACCGGAACCATGTCTGAAAAAGATTGCCAGATTTATTGCGGCGGTTACTCAACCGATGCGAATACTTTTGTATTGACAAGGGTGAATTAGGCTGTGTGAATGGGTGAGTGGTGAATGGTGAGTGGATTAAAAATTGGGCACTGAACCGCTGGTAAGTGGTCCCAGCCTAACTCCCATCCGCTGGTTAGCGGATCGTTGTTTTACTGCTAAAGCCTGCTAAAAACTGCTAACTGAATCAGGCATCATTGCCTTTGCCAGGTGTGATCACCTATTGCATGGCGACAACCATTGCGGTTCCGGCAGGCACTTTAACCACAAAACTGTTATTATTAATGGTATGGTTTTCTGTCGGGCCTGCTGTATAGGTGCCGTCGGCAAGTACGCTGGCGCCGGCAAAGGTAACGCCGGTTGTGGCGTAAATAGCTGGCGCAGTAAGGCGGGCAATTTGTATGGCTGCTACTGTTTTGCCAGGCTGTATGGTAAACAAAATGTCTGTGCTTTCCATATTTATTAAGCTAAGGTAGGTAAAGCCTGCTTTGGTGCAGGCATAGGCACTACAGTTGTATGCGGTGGTGCTGAGCGTGGCGGGAAGAATGGCGCCGCCAACGCCGCCATATTTAAAAGCCAGCATGGCATAATACTCGGGCATGGCGGTTGTTGTGCCGTAGCCATCGTCGACAGGTGAATAAAAGCCGCCGTTGCCACCATGAAAATTAATGCCATGGCTGTTGTATTCGGCTGCGATCCACATAAAGTTAAGCGCCCACAACGCGGAAGCAAATACGTTACTTACACCCTTTTTGCCACCATCAAAAACGCTGTTGCATTCCGATACCCGGTAAGGCAAACTGGCTATCGCCGACGCATTTTCAATAGTTTCCAGGTAGCCAGGCAGCCTGGTATCGGGTGTTAAAATTGTTTGGTAAGTAATGGTGGGATCCGTGGAAGGCCCTGTGCGGTAATAATGGGCGTCGGCCAATACGATATGCTGGTATTCGGCAGGGATAAACTGGTTTACCCATATCGGGTTATAGGCGACATCGGGCCCTGCAAAGGGGGCGTTTGGCACGGTGGCATGCACAGCAGCAGCGTAAGACTCCCAGTCTGATTGGAAATTGGCGTAACCATAAGCGGAAGTGCGGTGGCCGTTTTCAAAAAAAATGTCAGGCTCGTTCCCCGTTTGAAACGCATATAGGCCCTGGCCGAGGCTGTTGTTTACATATACCGCTTCGCTGGCTGCTGCCTGCGGGGTGCCACTGCCCAGGTTAAATCCAAAAAGCACTTTCCAGCCTGTAGCTTTTGCAAAGGCGGCAAAAGCATCTATATCAGTTGTAGTAAGCGAGTCGGAGCCCGTGCCGGAATTACGGGCGTGGCCTGTCCAAAAAATATTATCGCTGCTATTGCCGCCGATACGCAATACACCAGGCCCCAGGTTTTTTATCAACTGCAACATCACTGTATTGTGGGTAGTAAGCAGGTTAGAAGAATTTGTTAAGCTGCCGGTTTCGAAGCTAAGACCTTCAAAGTCGGGCGCAATGGTATTGCCTGGCTGGCTCTGGTTTATAGTTACCTGAATAGGTATTGAAGCGGTGTCCTTCTGTATATGTTGCACCGGCACAACCGCCTGTTTTTTGCTGCAGGCAGATAAAATAATGAGCGGTAATAATACCACAAGAAGGTTTATCTTCATTTTTATCGTGCTGGTTTTATAAAGGTAAAGAATTAGGTGAAATGATGGAATGGACATTGGATGGTGATTAGTCCGAATGAAGCTGCAACCCACTCTCCAAAGGAGTCCTTCGGACCTGCCCCTCTCAGAGAGAAGAACCTTGTGCGCGTTCCCATCTGCACATCTGCACATTTGCAAACCTGTATGTTGAATAACACACCTCCAAAGGAGTCCTTTGGACCCTGCCCCTCTCGAGAGGGGAACCTTGGGCGCGTTCTTTTGAATGCGGAAGTCGGAATGTGGATTGCGGAAGTTTTTTTAATTCATTCCGCATTTGGCATTCCGACTTCCGCATTTATCCACACAATAGACTGTTGACGCTTCCAAGGCTGATGCTGAGCTGGCTGCTGATCTGCCGTTGGGTGAGGCCGGTGGCATAGAGCTCGGCTGCTTTTTGGGCGAGTTGTTGCCGGGCGGCATTGGCGGGGCTGCGCAGCAGGGTGCGTTCGTGCGCTACATCGGTGAACTCGAACTGTAAACAGTTGCCGGGCATGGTGATGTGGCAAAGGCATACGTTTTCTTCGCCGTAAAGCTGCCGGGCGCTGCGTTGCTTGATCTGTTTGAGGTAGCGCTGGTGCTTAGGGAGGGTGGCGGTGCCGATGGCGAAAGCGCTGTCGGCCAGGTT
>DATHLW010000531.1:0-2471 GCA_035487675.1 Mucilaginibacter sp.
AACCGTTTGATCCTAATACATTACCAAAACGCGTAGTTACAAAACGGGTTGAAAGAACACCAGGCCTATTATTAATCGGATTATCTTTCAATGCCTGGATATATATTTCGGCTATCCGCTTGGTAGTTCCCATTACATTAGACGGGTTAACCGCTTTATCGGTTGAAACCATCACAAATTTTTCAGTACCGAAAGCAACGGAAAGGTCAGCTACATGCTTTGTACCTAACACGTTTGCCAATACAGCTTCTGAAGGGTTTTCTTCCATCATCGGCACATGTTTATAAGCTGCGGCATGGAAAACAACCTCTGGGCGATAATCAGAAAACAGTTTATGCATCCTCTGCAAGTTCCTGATATCGGCAATGAATATGGTGGTAGGTACGGTCGGAAATTTCTCTTCAACTTCCAATTTTATTTCATGCAGAGGAGATTCAGCCTGATCACATAAAATAACCATGGCCGGTCTATAACTCAGCACCTGGTTTACAATTTCTGACCCTATCGAACCCGCTGCACCGGTAACTAAAACACGCTTCCCGCGCAAATCTTCCGAAATTCTGGTATTGTCAATTTTTATCGGTTTACGCTGCAACAGATCCTCAATCTTAAGATCTTTAATCTGCTGCAGATTGAGCTTCCCATATATCCATTGATCAGAAGGTGGTACTGTGAGTACCTGTATGCCCAATGTCAGGCAGTTTTCGAGTGCCGCCCGCTTGGTTTGTTCATCAAGATTATGGTTCATAATGATCAGCTTATCTACATTATGCTTTTCCTTTAGTTTTGCAAGTTTATCAATATGATATACCCTTACTTGCTGAATTTCCTTGTCTATTTTTTTACTTCCATCATCAACAAATCCCACTACGCAAAAGTTGGTATTTGCACTCGCCTCAAGCGCTTGTTTCACAAGCACTGCATTATTGTCAGATCCGTAAATGAGCACTACGGTCTTTTTTGCAGTAGTATTGTTGGTCAAATAAAAGAAAGCACTTTTTACTGTTGTACGCAATAAAATCAGCAAGGTGCTTGACACAGAAAAATTGATAAGCAGTACTAGGTTGACCGTAACGAGGTTCACATGGATTAAATGAACAACCCAGGTGTTGATAATTACTAAATATAAAAGGCTGGATATAAATGCAGAACCGAAAATACGTAATACATCGCGGGTATTTGAGTAACGGATAAGCCCGGTATGGATACGCATAGCAAACATTACGATAGCTGCAATTGCACTATATAGCCCGGTGTATATGAAAAAATATCCGCGAAGGATATTTACAAACTCGAATCGCTCTACAATAAAATAAGATGTTGAAAAAGACCACGCCACAATGGAAAGATCAACTAGCATTATTAGCCATCGTGGCACAACCTTAGAAAAGAGTAGGTATTTTTTCATAAAATAGGGTTAGTAGATGATATAATTATAATTAATATTTTTTAAATACGCAAAAAAAGTAAATAACGATACACATAACTTGCGCAAAATTAGATGTAATTTTATTAAAAATAAGCTTGCTTTTCACGCCTATTGTCAAACATTATTGTTACAATAACTAAGGTTGTTAACACTACTTTTCCAAACTAATGCATTAGAAACAATAGCACGTGATAAAAGTTTTAGCTTTTCTAAGACAAAGAATCGCACCAATAGTTTAATCCAGATTATCAGATAGTTATTTTTCATAGTCTTCTTTCAGTGGCCCGCAACTGATCCGACGAAGCAACACTATGTGATCATAGCTAAATTAAGAGTTGTAAGTCATTAGCTGTTTAGAACAAAGTAATTACTCCCGGCGATTCTCCTCCTTGCTAAAAAAGTTATCCTTCATATCATCAATTTCCCGTCTGTCTCGTTTGGTTGGCCGGCCGGTCCCACGATCACGTTTCAACACTGGTGCATTAAACATCGATTTGAAAGCATGCGTCATCTCAACCGGGGTTTCATCAGCGTAAAACCCTATTACGCTTTTTGCATCCATTCTGTTTTCTAAAAGTGCAAGTATTCGTATTATTTTTCGCTCCGCACCTTTTGAAACCTGGTAAACTTCACCTATTTTCACCTCATGTGCAGGTTTAATATTCTGACCATCAAGCTTTACTCTGCCGGCTTTGCAGGCTTCTGTTGCCAATGACCGTGTTTTAAATATTCTTATTGCCCATAAGTATTTATCTATCCTTAATTTCTCTTTCTCAGGCATCCTATAAAAAAGTTCTTGTATGATGTGAGTAAATCAATAATTAGGCAAAGATAAAAACTTAGTTAAGAACATATTAACAATTACGTATAATACTTGATTTGTTATTAAGTCAGATACACTAATTATACATAAGCAAATTTCCCTTAAAATCCTTTAATTTGTCAAAAGTTTATTCACTAATGCAAAATCTAAAGAAACTTATTGAAGAAGTTTGGGAAGACAGGACCCTTCTTGGGAACCATGACTATACTACCGCTATTG
>DATHLW010000532.1:0-3658 GCA_035487675.1 Mucilaginibacter sp.
TGATAGCAGGTACGATGAAGGCCAATGGGCAGTATATCAAAAATGTGATTTGCGAGCATTTTGAATATTCACGGCAGGAGCTATTTGACATTGTTAAGATCAACAACATCAAAAACTACGACCTGGTACTTGACCATTTTGGTAAAGGTGATGGTTGCGAGGTCTGCAAACCGGTTGTTGCCAGTATATTATCGAGCTTGTGGAATGATGTGATCGTAAAACAGGATACTATACAGGATAGTAACGACCGTTTCTTAGCGAATATTCAAAAAGGTGGAACGTACTCCGTAGTACCGCGCATTCCAGGGGGCGAGATCACTCCTGATAAATTGATCGTTTTGGGTCAGGTAGCTAAAAAGTATGGCCTGTATACCAAAATAACCGGCGGGCAGCGTATCGATATGTTCGGGGCACATTTAAATGATCTCCCCCTGATATGGGAAGAATTGATAGATGCTGGTTTTGAAAGCGGCCATGCTTATGGAAAGGCGTTGCGTACGGTGAAAAGCTGTGTGGGCAGTACTTGGTGCCGATTTGGCTTACATGATAGTGTTTCTTTCGCTATCGAGATCGAAGAAAGGTACAAAGGCATACGCGCACCACATAAATTAAAAGGCGGCGTAAGCGGATGTATACGTGAATGTGCCGAAGCTCAGTCAAAAGATTTTGGCATTATCGCTACCGAAAAGGGCTGGAACTTATACGTATGCGGCAATGGTGGTTCAAAACCCCAGCATGCACAAATGCTTGCCAATGATATTGATAAAGGAACCCTGGTAAAATACCTGGACAGGTTCCTGATGTTTTATATCAAAACAGCCGATCCGCTTACCCGTACAGCAACCTGGCTGAACAAGATGGATGGTGGCATGAGCTACCTGAAAAATGTAGTGATAAATGACAGCCTTGGCCTGGCCGATCAGTTGGAAGAAGAAATGCAGTCGTTAATAAATACTTATCACTGCGAGTGGAAAGAGGTGGTTGACAATCCTGATCTGCGTAAGCGGTTTGCACATTTTGTGAATGCTCCCGAAGAAAAAGATCCGTCAGTTCAATTTGAGCCGATGCGCGAACAAGTTAAAGCGAAGTGGTAGTGATGGTTCATTGGTTCAATGGCTCATTGCTTTTAGAATTTAGTATTTAGCTTTTAGAATTTAAACAAAATATGGAAACAACTTTTGCAATTGAATGGATATTGGCTTGTTGCGCTGATGATGTCCCGGAAAATGGCGGGGCATGCGTAAAACATGGCGATGAGCAAATTGCTGTTTATAACTTCTCTCGTCGAGGTGAATGGTATGCAACGCAAAATATGTGCCCGCATAAGCAGCAAATGGTTTTATCGAGGGGGATGATTGGCAGCGTGGGTGAGGCATGCGAACCCAAGGTGGCTTGCCCGTTTCACAAAAAAACTTTCTCGTTGTTAACCGGGGAGTGCATGGGCGAAGATGATTTTAAAATTACAACCTACCCCGTAAAGATAATTGACGGTAAAGTATACATAGGAGTATCTGCCTGACTATAATATTTTTCAATACATTGTTGCAACAATATATTGAACCTGAATACATCCTGAGAAGATGGCATTTAAGTCTCCCCGCCCCCTGGTGGGGAAGACTTAGAGCATAATAGGCCTTATTGATCGTCTGCGGTTAGTTGCAAAAGTTTTTCCGGGTTACTGATCATTATCTTCTTGCCGGTTACTTTAATCAAATCTTCTTTCAACAGTTCATTCATTACACGGAATACGGTTTCATAGGTAGCTCCGGCAAATGATGCCAGGTCCTGGCGCGAAAGTTCAATGGCGATAGAGCCATCGCTGTTAATGCCAAACTGGTCTCTTAGCGTAATCAAAGCCTGTGCGACACGACCTTTTACTGACATGTGTGCCAGATTCCGCATTTTTCTTTCAGACTCCTGCAATTCATCGGCAAAAAATAGCATCAGGTTGTAAGCAAAACTGTTATTTGTTTTTAATGTAGCCTCAAAGAAACTGATATCAACGTAGCATACCAAGCCCGCTTCAAGTGCGGTTGCAGATACAGGGTAAACATTATTTCTTCCCAATCCCCTGTGGCCGAAAATAGCACCCTGACGGGCGAATCTTATGATCAGCTCTTTATCCTTGCCCCATTTTTTATGGACTTTGATATTGGTATCATATGCAAAATAGATACCTGTAACTTTATCCCCTTCATTAAATATCACCTCACCTTTCTTAACCCTGAAGTTTTTTTTATGTACTGCCACTGCCTGGAGCCATTCTGGCAGCACGTGTTTACACAAAAAGCAGCATTTTAGGTCGCATCCTTGTTTTATTTCTTTCATTTATGATATAAAAAGTAATGAAAATGATATTTATCCTATTCTGATTGTACTTATTTGTCGATTGTTATAACTATGGTGTGATATTAACACTATTTCCGTACAAAAAATTAAAACCTACCCATTTTTTTGATATTTTATCAATAAAAATGAAATTAATTCGAGTTAATAATTGATACAATTAAAATTAAGCAGGCAATTTATCCATATTTTAATTAGTAAAAATTCATTTGAGGTGTTTTATTATTAAAAAAAATTAAAATTAGAGTGATTTATTGGGTATTTTATGATATAAATTATAAAAATGCTTAATTATTAAACCATTTATTGAATTTTAGCATTATATTGGATATATTTATAACATAAAATTTAATTATTGGATGATTATTGAAAAATATATGGCCTATGGTAAAAAATAAAAATCATTAAAATAAAAAATCCCTGCCGGGAGGTCGCATTCCCGGACAGGGTTAAACAGTTTTTATCGCTTTAACAAAAAAAACCATTTCAAATGTACAAAAATGTATTAAACCAATATACAATTGGCGTAATTCTATTATTTTCATCATGTTTTGCGGCCAATGCGCAAACAGTTAGTGAAAATCCTTCTAAAAATTACGCCCGGACTGATGAAAAATCAGACAAAAATTCGGATCATCCGCCCGCGGAAATCGCACAGACGACAAAACCAGCAGAAACCGACACTACCTGGAAACCTGTAAGAAGATTATGGGGATATGCTTTCGGCGACTTTTATTACAATGCACATGCTGATGCCTCGAATCGCGGTGCCGAAACAAATTATAACGGTGTTCCAACTTATAGAAATGCTTTTCAGTTCCGCCGCATTTACCTGGGTTATGAATACGACATAACCAAAAAATTTACTGCAGAAGTTTTACTCGCTTCTGAGCCAAACGCAAATACAGCTGTTTCGGGTACTACATCCATTTCCAACAGTGACAATCTTGCTGATAACAAAATGGCTTTCTATATCAAGAACATCAACCTTAGGTGGAAAGGCGTTTGGAAAGGCACTGATTTCGTGATCGGCGAAATGCTCACACCATCTTTCCCCTTACTTACCGAAAAGATATGGGGTTACCGCTCCGTCGATAGAACTATCGCAGATTTTCACCGGACCAATGCTTATGATATAGGCGCGTCTCTGCAAGGTGTTTTTGATCCATCCACCAAAAACTTCGGATATAATATTTTAATTGGCAATAATAGCGCCGGTAGTTCAGCCAGTTTAGGATCTGCAGCAAACCCTAACACCGGTTTTTACAAAGCATTTTACGGTGATATTTATGCAAAATTCCTGAACCAAACA
>DATHLW010000533.1:0-5194 GCA_035487675.1 Mucilaginibacter sp.
GGGCATGTTTGCGGATGATGATGGTCGCGTGTATATCTATCATGGGTCAAGCAATACACTACCGCTGTATGGACAGGAAATTGACCGCAAAACATTTGAACCGATCGGTCCTAAAGTGGAAACACTTCATTTGGATTATACGGAACATGGTTGGGAACGTTTTGGCGAAAACAACGATAACGTGTTCCTAGGTGGTTTTATGGAAGGCTCCTGGATGAATAAGCATGATGGTAAATATTACCTGCAATTTGGAGGTTCAGGTACTGAGGGACGTGGTTACGCTGATGGTGTTTATGTGGGCGATAAACCGCTCGGACCATTTACTTATCAAAAACATAATCCATTCTCCTATAAACCAGGGGGCTTTGCCAAAGGCGCTGGTCATGGTGCTACCTGGGCCGATAAATATGGTAACTACTGGCATATTTCGACAATGGTGGTTAACGTGAAGAATAACTTTGAGCGCCGCATTGGTTTTTGGCCCGCAGGTTTTGATAACGATGGCGTGCTTTATTGCAATACTGCTTACGGAGATTATCCGCAATATTTGCCTAACGGTAAAGAGGATCACCTGAAAAGTAATTTTACCGGATGGATGATACTGAACTACAATAAGCCGGTAGAGGTTTCCTCAACACTTGGTGGATTTGAGCCGAACTATGCTGTTGATGAGGACATCAAAACTTACTGGTGCGCTAAAACTGCTAATAAAGGCGAATGGCTGAAAACAGATTTAGGGGAAGTAAGTACAGTAAATGCCATACAGGTTAATTACGCCGATCAGGATGCTGAGTTTTTGGGCAAATCATCAGGTGTTTATACACAGTACATTATCTATTCATCTACTGATGGCAAAAACTGGAAAACATTAATAGATAAAAGCAAAAATAAAACGGATGTGCCGCACGATTATATCGACCTGGAAAAACCGATTAAAGCACGCTACCTAAAGATCGTTAACATCCATATGCCAACTGGTAAATTTGCTTTATCAGGTTTCCGGGTATTTGGCAAAGGTGCCGGCGCAAAACCGGATGCAGTAAAAGACTTTATGGTACTTCGTGGTGATACAGAGCGGAGAAATTCATGGATCAGGTGGCAGCCTGTAGATAATGCCATCGGTTATACTATTTATACGGGCATTGCACCCAATAAGCTGTATAGCAACATTATGGTGTACGGCAAAAACGAATATTTCTTTAACGGAATGGAGAAAAGCCTTCCTTATTACTTTCAGATCGAGTCGTTTAATGAGAACGGTATATCTCAACGATCAAAGGTGATCGAGGTGAAATAAAAAATGCCCGGCCAATTAGTCGGGCATTTTTTTGAATCTATTTGAAGTCCAGGTCGCCGACATAAACTGCGCCGTCCGCTCCTTTTTTCATCTGCAATACGATGATCTCCTTTTTTTCCTCTGGCGTACCATAATGGGTGTATAGCTCCGCCATAATGGTTGTTGGTCCGGCAATGGTTACCTGGCGGTCGCCATAATAGTTGATCTCGATCTTATAGGTTCCCTTTATGGCTTTCTTCAACAAAAATTGCTCGGGGCCAAATCCCTGTGTCATATCATGTGATATGCGTCCACCTATTGCTGTACGACTATGCGAGTAATAGCATTTTTCGTTGTTGGGATCAGTCACCCACAGATCAATATCGGTATTATTCATGTTCCAGTCCATCACAATGCGTATATCAGCAGGTAGCGATTTGATGACTTTTTTCGATATCGCTGAGAGATCAAGTTTTCCTTTGTTCATGGCAATGATTCGGTTTATTTCGGGCAAAAAGATTTCCTGTATGCCACTGTAAAGACGTTCGGCGTCATCCGTATAGCTTTTGGTCATCGCTGTATACAGCACATCCAATGCTTTTTGGTGTTGCCCTGCATCCTCCAGGGCCAGGCCATAATCACGATAGCTTTGAGGGTCTAATGGCCGTAATTCTGTGATCTTTTTAAAGGCAAATACTTCACCTTCAAAATCACCCAGTTGTTTTAATTTATAACCCAGCATTTTATACAATTCATAACTTCCCAGGTCCAATTCGGCCAGGTTGCTCAATATGCGTAAGCCTATTTCTTTATTCCCTGTTTTAATAAAATGATCAGCCACATCAAAATAATAAACTGGGTTACTCACAAATGACTGTCTCAATTCAAGGTATTTCTGATACTGAACCGCTTTATCTGTTTTTTGTATGGCTTTTAAATAATCGGTATTGGTGGCCTGGTAAGTGATATTGATATCGCCATTTTGTTTGTCTTTATCTTTATCAACTTTGCCCTTTTTAGTGGTAACTACAACTACGCCGCTGGTGCCTGCTGCGCCATAAATCGCTGTTGCACCCGGATCTCGTAACACGTCCATCGATTCGATATCATTTGGGTTAACACCCGATATATTATTCATCTGAACGCCATCAACAACATACAAGGGTTGGGCATTGCCTATACTGCTATTACCACGCAGCATGACATTAGTGCGAGCGCCGGGCGCTCCATTGTTAACAACAACCACACCTGCAGCCTGCCCTTGTAACGCTTGTTCAGTTCTTGCTATCGGGATTCGCTTAGCATCACTTTCACTTATTTCCTCGTCATCTTTTGCGGTTACTTTTGATGCCGAATAGCCTAATTCAGCTGTTTTATGCTGTATACCGAAAGAAGTTGTAACCGCTACTTCACCCAGTTGAGACGATGCGGTTGTTAAAACCACATCAACCTCTCTTTGATTTCGCGTGTTAACTTTTTGGGTATTGTAACCAACAAAGGATACTACAATGGAAGCTCTCTGTGGCACCTGCAATGAGTATCTTCCGCTGCTGCTAGCCTGTGTACCAATATTTGTTCCTCTTACCTTTACGGTTGCACCAGGAATGGGAAGACCATCATCTTTTGCCGTTACTATACCTGTAAGGACGTGTATTGGATCATTGGTAGTGCTTACTGGGCTTGTATTTTCACCCTGTTGCCGGGTATGACGGTCATTCTGTTCCGTATGCTTAACCGGCTCCCCCTTAGCGTCAAAATCTGTCTCCCACCATTTGCTAAGTTCCTGCAGCATATTTTCAGAAGTCGTCAAATTCTCCCTCTGAATCCTGGGGTTATTATTCTCCCTTTGCTTCATTATGGCATCGTATTGGGCGCGTAATTCAGCCGGGGGTTCAATATCATACTGGATATAATCGTTTACTGTTTCCAAAACAATGAGAGAGGTATTCCGGGTAACAATCCCAAACCGTTTACCTAATGATTCAATATCCTGCTTATTAGCGTTATAATTGATATCCAGTTCATCGATCTTCTTTTGTGCCCAAAGTTTGGCAACGTCGATATCATCAACAGCATTTTTAGAAAAGTCCAAAGTGACCATCTTTTCATAGCTTACTTTGCCGCCATAGCCGTACAACAAAGTAACAGTTTGATCAGGCGTACGGGTGATACCGGCTATGGTAAATCTGCGACCGACGGCAATAGGTAACGATGGATAGTTTTCTTCGGTTTGATCGCTACTTTTTAACCCTAAAAAATGTAGCGATTGGGTTGTCAGGCTGTTTAGCGCTTTGTCATTATCATCTTTAACAAGATCAATCAACTCACCGCCTGTTTTGAGGGCGATCAATTTCAAATTACTGTAATCGGCAGTAACAGACGAGTTGATGCAATAAACAGGCACTTTATTCAACTTAATTGATTTCTCTCCAAAGGTTTGATGTCCATCGCTCATCAGCAAAAATTCGTCAGTTGCATATTGTGACAGGTTGATATTCCCAAAATTGGTTGCGCCATCATAAACAGTGTGCTCCAATTCGTTTTTAAGTTCTGACCAGTTGCCATTGGTAACCGAATAATTCTTCGTTTTCAAAATGGTATTGCTAAAAGTTACCAGTGTGATGTCGACATTGCTGATCTTTTTGAAATAAGCATCCAATAAGGCGAATTCCTTCTTTGTATCACGATTTGCACCGCTTAACGATGCATCCCACAACAGGCCAATACGATGCGGCGCCGGTTTATTTATTTTTTGAGCCTGCAAAGTTGTATTGATAAAGTAATAATATTTATTGCCTTGCTGTTGTATCATTACTTCATTTGCATCAGCAGGTTTTGGTATCGAAAAGGATAAAGGATGATTTGGAATATAATTATTCTTCCTGATCGATGCGGTATAGGTATTCTGATGCTGATCAAACTGTAGATTGTCATCATTACCCTTATCGGTAACCGGTGCTGCTGAATTTTGAATAACAGATGCATTAAGTGAAAAATCCTTCACTGTATCTTTCATATTCAGGGGCAAAGTAAATTTAAGACTACCATTATCTGCAACCGGGATTTCTTCCTCGTAACCAATGATCACCGTGCGCGTGCTATGCGGATTGATCGGATAAATCCGGGTCCGGAAAGTATTGCCTTCAACTTTTTCCAGTAGCCCGGGATCAACTCTTCTGCGTTCAATTGATTCGAAAACGACAGTCCCTTTACCCCTGTCTACGGGGACTGCTTCGCGCATTTTGCCATTTATATCCAAAGCATAACGACTAACATTTATGCCGTCTTTAAGCGGGAACACCAGGTTGCCTTCCAGTATCCGCGAAGTAGAATTATAGAAAGTCATTTGCCAGGTGGTTCGGCTCACATTGCCATAAATAGCTACATCAATCTTCAATTGCTGTAGCCTTACACCGCTATTGGTTTTACCATCTACAGTAAGCTGAGGAGCCTGGGCATGTGCGGTTAATACCGGCAATAGCAATAGTACAATTACCGATAAGGAAAGGTTAAATATTCTTTTCATGGTTTAGTTATTTTCCCATATGATGCCGGGAAAAGAAACATTCCATAAAAAATTATTAAAAAGAGAGAGATAAGGGTTTGACGCTGACATCAAAAATATCTTTCAGGGCACGTTTGGCAGCATGATAACCGCACATCCCATGCACACCACCACCGGGAGGTGTAGATGACGAACAGATGTACACTCCTTTGGCTGATGTCCTGTATGGGGACCATCGTAAAGCAGGCCGGGTAAATAATTGTCCAAGATCGAATGCGCCGCCATTAATATCGCCTCCGATATAGTTAGGGTTATATTCCTCAACTTGAGCCGGGTTCATTACGTGCTTCGCCAGTATGCGATCCCTGAAACCGGGTGCAAAGCGTTCTACCTGTTCTTCAATAGCATCAGTC
>DATHLW010000534.1:0-4474 GCA_035487675.1 Mucilaginibacter sp.
GGGCCGCCGATGTTTAATTTTTTGAGTGATTCATAGACCGAGCAGCTTTCGCCAGCCAGCAATATCATGATGATACCACGCATTACATCAATAGACAATATCCTTCCGGCCTTTTGGGAAATTACAGGTTCCATTACAGGAGAAATTGGATAGTACGTTAGGTTAATCCAAATAAAGTTAATGCTTTATCTGTATTTATTATCTATCTCAAAAAAATTCACCAGCTCCAAAAAAATCGGGGCGATGAAAATCCGGTTTAGGTGCTACAATATTGTTCCATGCCAGGTAGTGTGGCTGCGTCAGATCGTCACCGCATTTATAAAAATTCACCCTGCACTTTTGCCCTTTCAACGGATTGATCTGGTGAAAACGAAACACCTGCACAGGTATTACAAGCGTTAAAGTCCAGTTAATAGTAGGTGCTGTGCCGCCACGTGTTTGTAATATACCGCGCTCATACCTGATGGTTTCTAATATATCAGCAGGCAACGAAGCCCTGGTTTCTCCCGGTATACCAAATCCGCCCAAACAAGTGCCCAGCCTGTTAAATTCGAGGTTGTAATAGGCCTTATCATCACCAAAGGCAATAAAAAATTCTACGCAGCTGTCTTTGTAAACAGGGTCATTGGTTTTGCGGTATCGCGCCAGTACTTCTTGCTCTTCTACATCATACTTTAGAAAAACACAATCATTACCATGAGCGATCTTAAATGAAGCCTTAGGCTTATCGTAATATTCGGGATACTTAGGCCATGGCTCCATATTTATAGGAAGGCTTTTTTCTCCATCGAGTAACGTGATAATTCTCCCAACAGGTGTAAACTGATTGAGACCCGGTAACCTCTCTATATGTAGACTTTTTTCAATCATGAGTTAAACCCGGGCAAAAATAAGTTTGTAAAGTCATAAAATGTGTGCGCACACATAAATATATTTTCAATATTTTCGCTAACAACTAATCTGAGGCATATTATCGTTCCCGGATTAGGCTTTTAACTTACTTTTAAGTACATCTATGAGAAAAACAAAAGACTTGCGTATCATTACATTGCTTATTCTTTCCTTGTTTTTTGTAATAAAAATGGCATCGGCCCAGTCTCCAAAAAACATTTTCGCATTGGGCAAAACAGAGTTTCTACTTAATAATAAACCATTCCAGATCATCAGTGGTGAGATGCACCCTGCGCGGATACCCAGAATATACTGGCGAAACCGTATCCAAATGGCAAAAGCTATGGGATGCAATACCATTGCTGCTTATGTATTCTGGAATTATCATGAAAGTAAACCAAGCGTATTTGATTTCAAAACCGACAATCATGACATAGGCGAATTCATCAAAATATGCCAGCAGGAAGGCATGTGGGTTATTCTGCGGCCGGGTCCATACGTATGTGCCGAATGGGATTTTGGCGGCATCCCACCCTACCTGCTCAAAATATCGGATATAAAGATCCGTTGCATGGACCCAAGATATATGGCTGCGGCTGAAAGATATATGACCCGGCTATCCGCCATCGTAAAGCCATTGTTGTGTACCAATGGTGGGCCCATTTTAATGGTTCAAGTTGAAAATGAATATGGCAGTTATGGCAATGACAAAACCTACCTTCAAACGTTAAGAAAGATATGGTTGAAGAATGGCATTAATGTCCCTTTTTATACTGCCGACGGCCCTACCGCCTTTATGCTCGAAGCAGGTAATATTGATGGTGCCGTTATCGGCTTGGACAGCGGCAGCAGCGAAGCAGATTTTGATGAGGCGAAAAAACGCAATCAGAATGTACCAGCATTCAGTAGTGAAACCTATCCCGGATGGCTAACACACTGGGGCGAGAAATGGGCCCGGCCGGATACTGCAGATTTGCTGAAGGAAGTGAAATTTCTGCTGGATACCAAGCGCTCATTCAATCTGTATGTCGTCCATGGTGGCACAAACTTTGGATTTACCGCCGGAGCAAATGCATTTACACCCACACAGTTTCAGCCTGATATAACCAGCTATGATTATGATGCACCCATAAACGAACAGGGCCGGGCTACTCCTAAATATTTTGCGCTACGAAAACTGATTGCCAAATATGTAAAATACAAAATACCAGAGGTACCTAAACCGGTTGAAACTATATCTATTCCGGCAATAAGGATGCAGGCCTTTTCATCTGTTTGGGCCAATCTGCCTGTTGCGGTAAAATCACCACAACCTAAGCCGATGGAGGCACTCGATCAATCATCAGGGTATATTTTATATAAAACTAAACTGATAGGCCATAAGAGCGGCAGGCTGACCATCACCGAACCGCATGATTACGCAACTGTATTTTTGAATGGGAAATACATAGGAAAAGTAGAGCGTGATAGCGGCAAATGGAGCATCAACCTGCCAAAATCAGATGTTAAAAATCCCGTTTTGGAGATATTTGTTGAAGGCTTGGGACACATCAACTTCGCCCAGTATATGATTGACAGAAAGGGCATTACTGAAAGGGTAACCCTAAACGGGATGACCCTGATGAACTGGGACATCTACAAACTTCCGTTCGACAGTCAGTATATACAATCATTAAAACCCGCAGTTGTCAATGCCGAACGAAACGGCGTGTTTTTTAAAGGCAGCTTTAGCCTGAACAAAGTAGCTGATACCTATATCGACCTGGGCAAATACAAAAAGGGCGTGATTTGGGTTAACGGACATAACCTGGGCAGGTATTGGGATATCGGCCCACAAAAACGTTTGTATTGCCCTGCTCCATGGTTGAAGAAAGGCAACAATGAAGTCCTGGTATTCGACCTTCATCAAACAGAAGCGGCATCGGTATCAGGCGAAAACACAGCAGAATAATCACTTAAAATAACCAATATATAAACTATGGATCGCAGAGACTTTATTAAACAAAGCGCATTAGCAACAGCGGGATTTACCATCCTTCCATCAGCTTCACTTTTTGCAGACACAACCAAAGTTCGCCTCGGTTATATCGGCGTTGGGTTACGTGGACGTAACCACATTGGTGAAGGATTATTAAGGGACGATGTAGAAATTGTCGCTATTTGCGATACACAGGAAAGTTCCTTACAATATTGCCGCGAACAGTTTAAAAAGGCCGGTAAAAAATTACCGGCTGAGTATACCGGTGGCCTGGATGCTTATAAAGGGCTGCTCGATCGTAAAGATATTGATGCAGTAATTATTGCCACTCCGTGGCAATTCCATCATCCACAAGCTATTGATGCGATGAAAGCAGGCAAATATGTTGGTTGTGAAGTAGTAGCCGGCTTATCTATTGACGATCACTGGGATATTGTTAAAACATCAGAACATACAGGCGTGCCTTATATGACGTTGGAAAATGTCTGTTATCGCCGTGATGTGCTGGCTGCACTGAATATGGTTCGCAAGGGTTTATTTGGTGAGATCATCCATCTTGAAGGTGGCTATCAGCACAACTTGCGCGACGTATTGTTTAATGATGGCAAGCATTTTTATGGTCACGGCGTAGAGTTTGGCCCAAATGCATTAAGTGAGGCCCAATGGCGCACTCAATTCAATATCGACCGCAATGCAGACATCTACCCGACGCATGGTGCAGGCCCATTGATGCATTACGCCAACATCAATACAGGCAACCGCTTTACCAACCTGGTTTCTTTTTCCTCAAAATCGCGGGGGCTGAATACCTACATAGAAGAAAAATCTCCCGGCCATCCAAACGCGAAGATCAATTTCAAAAACGGCGATGTGATTACCACCATGATCAATTGCGCCAACGGCGAAACTATCATGCTAAGCCATGACACGCATTTACCAAGGCCGTATTCACTGGGCTTTAGGGTGCAGGGTACAAAAGGTATCTGGATGGATCTGAATGAATCTGTTTATATTAATTATCAAAGTCAGAAAGAGGACGAATGGGACCCGGCCAAAAAATGGTTTGAGCAATTTGACCATCCGCTTTGGGCAAAATATGCCGATAAAGCTTCGGGTGCTGGGCATGGAGGAATGGACTATTTTGTATTTAATGCTTTTGTTGAAGCTGTAAAGAAGAAGGGGCCTACTCCTATTGATGTATATGATTCAGTAACCATGAGTGTGATCACACCGCTTTCAGAAAAGTCAATAGCAACAGGCAATCATCCACAAGAGTTTCCTGATTTTACCAAAGGGAAATGGAAAGACCGCAAACCGGTATTTGCTTTTGACGATAGCGGTTTTTAAACGGATAATATTTATTCAATGATCAGCCAAACGTAGCCTTCTGCAGGAATGGCTATCTTGAGATTTGCCTTACCATCCTTATCCAATTGATAGGTTTTAGGCGTACCATCTTTTACACTGATCCTCGCAGAATTTTTTGTCCCGGTATAGTAGAGCGGCAGTTGTATCTGCCGCTCTATTTTATATTTAAGCGGGTTATAGAGCATCACAAAACCTCTCTCCTCCAATTGCGGATTGGCGTGCATAATGCCATCCCAA